>JAYTKG010000354.1:0-7373 GCA_043730435.1 Acidimicrobiia bacterium
TAGATCGACGCCCGGATTTTGGGGTCTTCGTCCTCGAACGTTTGCAGTTTCGTCATCGCGTCCGACGCCAGCAGTCGGGTCTCCAACGGCAGGTTGTTGGCGACACCGAGTTGGATCAACTCATTCACCGTTGGGTCGGTGATCCCGACGTGGAGGAACGCCCACGACGCCAGCCGTCCCATGGTCAACGGTTGTCTCGGCTTGCCGTCCGCTGTCATCGGGAGCAGCACTGAGAGACCGGCGAGCGACATGTACGCCGACGTCAATGTCTCACCGTGCGACTTCCAGAAGTCGCCGCCCTGAACCCCGTTCGTCGGGATCGCCTGTGCCAACGCCCGCCCCGCCCGCGCCGCACCAGAGGTCGTGACGATCGCCCGTAGCGGTGTCCATCTCGCTGTCGGTAGACCGGTGACACCGGATGGATCGAACACCGCAATGTCGCCCCTTTGGGCGCGTGCAGCGCCGGTTGCGTCGTAGAGGTCACGTTTGACGGAGAGAGCGATGACGGGGCCGTCCCATCCGATGATTCCGGCTGATGCCAGCACCGTCTTGCCGCTACGGGTGGGCCCGATCAACGCCACCGAACCTCGGTCACCCTGTCGGCTCTCCGCCCACCTCCCGGAAGCGGGGTGGCGTTCGCGGTCCTCGGTGGCCAACATCGGACCCTTCGGTGCGGAGCGTCCGAGCAGCATCCGCCCGACCGGTGGGACTGCCGAGTCGACCACGATCGGCTTCAAATCCGACGATGTCGCCATCCGCGCATCGGTGGCTACGCCGAGCCGCATCGGTGACGGCTTCGACACTCGTTTCCACAACACGATCGCGCCCGTGACAACGGCGATTGCGACGGCAAGCACGGCGATCGTGGCCGCCCAATACAGCCAGGGTCCGGGCAGGTCGGTAGCGAGCGCGCCCCATGCCGCCTGCGGATTCTTTGGTTGCGTGAACAGTCGCCCGACGACAGGGATCAGTTCGGTGAGCCCGCCGCTGACGTGGCCGCCAGAGAGGGTGGCGGCGAGCGACGCTCCGGCGTAGATCACGCCGACGACAAGCAGGACAACGCCGAGCACGATCACCAAGCCGAGTTCGAACCCCTGGTTCGGGCCTTGCTGGATGGACGGGTTCGGGCGTTGGTTCTGGAGCATCAGAGGCCGGCCGCTGGCTCGTGACGAGAGATTTCTTGTCCCCCGATGGCACCGGGGACATAGTCGGGGACCAACTCAGGGACGAAGTCGGGGACCTCGATTTCGCATCGTTCGTAGAGCCCTTGAAGCAACGAACGGAGAATCACATGAACGACTACCAGGCCCTCGAAGCCACCTTCCACACCATCGCCCACCGCCACCCCGCCTGGGTCGACGAACTCTTCCCGCCGCCCGGACTCACTGGTTCCCGCTCCGATGCCGATGCCGATGCCGATGTCGGTTTGCAGGTTGGCGGCGCCCGGTTGCATGCCGTCGTGCGGATCGTGCACAGCCAGGTCGATGTAGCCGGCAGCGACGAGATGATCCGCTGCCTTGCCGAACTCGGCCGTAGTGAACCGGACGCTCTCACCGTTTTGCTCCATGGTCTCGCCCGGCGGATGCAGAGACGAATCCGCCACAACGCCCTCGCCGAGTACCACGCCGACGCATTGGCAGAACTGACGATGATCCTGATCGAAGGACCACTCAACGGCACCCATCTCGCGCCCCGGCTCGTCAACCGGGCGCACAGCCGCGTCTGGCAGGCGCGACAACGCGAGCATCAGAAGGGGAGAACGAACCCGATGACCCTCCAAGTCTTCGACCCCGAAGTGCTCGCTCGGATCGGTGACCGACACGGTGGCCGAGACGACGTCGCCGAACAAGCCGTCATCCGCGCCGACCTCGCCGGCTTCGCCAACGCCGTCCAACGGACCATCGCCGAAGGCGGAATGAAGCTGAACGTCTGGACGAATTATCGCGACTTCCAACTCCGCCGAGAACTCGTCATCGACAATCAGCGCAGCGGAAGAGACCGAGTCCGCGCGCACCGCGCCGCCCAATCCCTCGACCACCTCGTACACCGGCATCTCATCCTGCATGCCGCATAACCCACGCCCGAACAGAAGTCGGCGTTACCGACAACGCGCGAGACTCTTGATCATGCTCAATTGAATCTCCACGACATCCACGGCCCGATATGCACTTCCAGTGGTAGCCGACGACATCGACGACGCAGAGCACTGTCACGTCGGACAGGCCAACAAGCAACTCGACGCGCGAGGAGGCCCGCATTCCGGCAGGGGATCCAGAATTCGCCGACGCTGCACCCTCAGATTCGCCAGCCCTACCACGAGTCGTCTCAGCGTGGACAAGCCCACGCTGAGAACACTGCTTTGAGCCGACCCTGTTCCGGGCGTGTTGCGCTGCGGTGACCTTGGGCCAGTTCAGATCGGTGTTCTCATCCAAGCACTCGGCGCAATAGCCGTGCGGTTCGTTCAACTCTTGCGCGATCTGGTTCGGGTGCCCCTATTGCGGACGCCAGCATCGTCGTAATCGCGAATGGGCGATGAACGACGTCCTCGAACCTAATCTCAACAGTGTCAGTGAATGAAGCGACCGTGAACCGCGCCGCACCCTCAGCCCATATGTCGCCCCAGAATCCGACGTCTCGCGCACTGCTTGGATGTCCGAACATATGACGAAACGATCGGACCAGGTTCAACCAGCTTTTCTCTCGATCTCCATCGGCGCGCTTCACTCTGATGAACACGGCGTTCGGTAGAAGTTCGGAGATCGTTCGAATGAAGAGTTCGTGCCCAGGAGCTTTGAGGACGGCTGGCAGCGGGGCCTCGCACCCCAGGCCCTCGCCAAGCACCCCCAGCCCGACAAGATACGAGAAATAGTGCGAGTACTCTACCGAGCCGGATTCGGTCATTAATCGATCAAGGTATTGCGGGCAGGACCAATTGATGAGCGGCTGAACTCCCCAAATGTAATTGAGTAAGCCGATGGAGCATTCGTCCGCTTGCCGTATCGGAATGCGGTGAGACTGGTAGCCACCAGGATTGGCTCGGCGCACGAGTGCGGCCCGAAGAGTCGCTTGCCGAATCATCTGACCCGCTTCCTTCGAGTTGGCACTGCGTCCATATGCGAGGGATACTCCGGAGGGAGACCTCCATCCGCAACCCAGAGACAGCAACAATTGGAGAGTTGACGTGCCCGAGCGGGGTGGCCCAGTAATTATTAGCGCCTTGGTTTGAATGGGCGTGGCAGTTTTCTCAGCGTGGTTACCAACGCTGAACTGTACGACCCGCTCAAGTTCTAGTTTTGAAAGCTGTTGCCCAACAATGGTCAAGCTATGTTCGTTTACCTCGTCCACTAGATCAATAAACGATGCCCTTCGGAATGGCCCCGCTCTATTCTGGCCCTCCAGCGGGTCCAAGAGGGAACTAGATGAGATTAGTGGGCAGTCTTTCACGGGACACCGCCGAAGAGAAGTTCATATACGTCGATCACTTTGATTGACGAAAAGTCCAGATCGTCTGGCGGCTCAAAGCCTGGGGAAAGTGCTTCGCAGATCAACATCATTCTGAGGAAATCGAACGAGTCGAAGTCCAGATCGCCAACCAAATAACTGTCGGGTTTCAGCAGATCCACGCTGATCTCGAACTCGTGGGTGATTATATTGATAAAACGTTCCAGGTGCATCGCTCACCCCATTCTCTTGTTTATGCGGAATCCTGTCGCACGGAAACTAGTGCTAAGCCGCTTACAACTTCCCCATCGCAAAGAGAAACGAGGAGGGCGGCCGCCGCCCTTCGCTGAACCTTTCCTGATGGCGTCATAGGCACGGCTCTTCGGTGGCCCACCGCTATCGCGTACGCACTGCAGCCAACGATCTCCCTGAAGCGCAGTGCCACCGCCTCGGCGATGTTCGATGCGTTCGACAATCCGCGACAGGCTACCAAGATCCCAATGCGGCCGGTATCATCAAGCTCGGCGCAAACGACAGCGCGCACTGATGCGAGCGAATCCTGAATAAGCCGGTCCACTCTTGGAGCAAAAAAAACGCGCCCGTTGTAGGGGTTCAGGTAGTCTCCTACGCGGCCAGCGACGAACAACTCTCCTTCATCAATGAAGCCAAGGTCCCCTGTGTCGGTCCAAGGCGCATCAGCGGAGTCCCGAAATTCGATGTTTCCGACTGTACCGCCTATGCGTAGATCAGACGGTGTCAAAGGCGGACCGCAGCCGACGATCTCGATGCTATCGCCCTTCGCTCCGGAGGCTAAAGATCCCGCCGCCAGGCCGCTACAGGACACCGTTCGGGTCCGCCAAATGGTGGCTCTCTCGGTCATAGCTAGCGTTAGCCCTGCCTCCGCGCATCCGTAGGCCGGACGAAGTTTTGACACGTTCTGCCTGACTTTGGAGTCATGTAGCTGGCCTTCAAGCCAGGTCAAATCATCCACGTCGACAAATTCGCCTCCGACGATGACTGATTCGAGACTCGAGAATCGCTCGGGAGAAATGGTGCAGCCATGCTTTCGGAGCACCCGAATGGCCGACGGCGTCACGGCACTCATCGAGATTCTCTCGTTAGCGCACCGTTTTAGCCAGTTCGGTGGGTGCAATAGAAAGCTTTCGGGTCGAATGACCTCCACTCTTCCGCTCCGGTGCTGATCGAGACCAATTCCAACGAGCGGACATATCAACATTCCTATGAGCCCGAGGTCGTGCGAGAGAGGAAGCCAGGATAGGACTCGGACGGGCGGGACGAACGGACCCATACGTTCTACAGATCTCTCGACAACCGTGAGAAGCGATTGCCAACATACAAATACGGACTTTGGGGCTCCCGTAGTGCCGGATGACTGTTGAGTCAGCCCCGGGCCGCTGGGGTAGGTCGATTCCGTGTTCCCCGCCTGGTGAGAGATTAGGGGCGCATCGTGCGCGATACTCGACAAGATCATCCGAACGGATGCATAGTCGTTTTTAAGCACCACCGGTTCCTGGCTCGGCGACGTGACTACCGCCTCACTCCAAGCCTGAGCGAACCTAAGGACCGCCCCATCAACCACAAGGTCGAGATCAACTGAAGCGGAACGTTCGAGTGCATCTCTCAAGGTGTTCACGACGCGGACCCGATTGTTTCGAACATTAGGCCGATTCCCTAGTATCGAGCCACGGCCGGAGCGGATCGGCGGCTGGATTGTCAAACGTTGTCCAAAACCGACGAAAGTCCGATCCTCGAATGACCAGCGCGTCCAAGCCGGAGCTCCACTTACCGATCCCCCGTTTGTTCAGGCCAGCGCAAACAGCCATCGAACTACCGTTTGCCTGCAGCAGCAGGGTGCGCAGTTGCCATTCCTGGCATACCAATGCAGATAAGCAGCGGCTCCCAATAACGCAATAGTGCCGGTCCCGCTCTCGGAGCACACCGCGACCCAGGCAGAGTGATCCCGGGTTCTCCAGTCGTACACGTATGCAAATCCTCGCCGCTGGTCATTCTTCGTTCCGGCAAAAAGCATGGGGAGTTCGCACGAGTCGCGGAACCGTCCGAGATATGTCTCCCAGTCAGGAAATCTCGCCCGGGTGAAACGCCACTCGATATTGCCGTCTGAGACTAAACCGAACTCGATCTCATAGGCGCATCGAATATCTTGCGCGCTGGACACATGGATAAGGCGGACGTGACGCTCTATCACTTGCTCCAGCCAGGAGGGAACGGCACCGATGTGGGTCATAAAGCGGCAAGCGAAAACAGGACCAAGTCGTCGTACTGCCCGCGGACCCAGCACCCATCTGGAAGCACGCCGCAGCGTTCAAAGCCTTGCTTTCCAAGCTCTAAACCATCGACGATGCTCGCAGGGCATCTCGCAAACAACCGATTCAATTGCCAATCGCGGGCCGCGTGGGAGATGAACAGCGTGAGATCAGTTTGCACAATATCCATCAAATATGGTTGCTCCGCTTTGGGCAGGTAGCACCCTGACAGCGCTAGGTCTAGCCAGGCTGTTCCTGCTCTCGGGTTTGGTTCGACTAGTGCTACCAAACCGACCGGCGTCGGGTTGCCACCCTGCTTCGCAGCGAAAGCCACCCACGACGACCCTGCAACTCTGTCCGAGTCCATCGCAATGACTGCTTGCGCAAGAACCCCCTGTCGGATCGCATGTTCTATTGGCGCGGGCGGAAGGCTCGCTTGCAAAGAGCTCCTCGTCCAATAGCCACCTAGCTCCAGTTGGAGACTTGCAACAAACGGGACCATATCTTCTGTCATCGGAAACAGCATGGCTACATCAACGAGTCGCGCTTTGGATCGAGAAGTCACCGGGACAGTCGGGCTGTATAGCGGCCACAAGCGTTGCCGTGCCCCATTTGTTAACTTCACCGCGACCAAATGCATCGATGTCAGCCTGGAGCAAGTCGAGTAGTCCTACAAAAGCATCCTGTCTGGCGGCGTCCAAGAACGTTATGTCCAAACCTCGAAGGTCAGTCATCAACTGAACACCGTCGGCGACCAGCTGATTCTCGAGAAGTGACTCCAATTGAGCGCACAGTTCGTCGCCCCTTTCTCGAGTGGACTGGGCGATGAGAGCGCCGTCGACAACCTGAATCGAAACAGGGTTAGTGACTGGCCGCCCACTGCCGAAACGTTGGAAAACACCTGCTTCGTCCTCAGCGTAGAGTCCTTGATCGCCCCCGAGAATGACCCATTGTTCAAGTTTTAGATTTGACGGACCCACGTATCGCTCGGCGAACACTAGATAGCGTGCACCAGTCTTCAGAAGATATTCGCTACGCGATGTATTTGGAGCACCGACCTGCCTAACCCAGATCTCACCCGAAATTTGCGAACCAGTGCCTACAAACGTCCGATCAACTGTCGCCAGCGTAACGGTATTCGGCGCGCTACCGTCAGCCAAGTCGTCCGACTGCACTTTGTCGGTTGTAGTCACCAACAAAATTGCAGAAGCGCGCTTCTGCAGCAAGGCGAAGTCGAACTGCTCCGCATACGACCCTTCGATGAAAACCTCGAGCGTCGTGATGCTGACCGCACTTGCTTCATGACCATTCGGAGAGCCGGAACCGCAACCCGCCGAGATCGCAACTACCACAGCGATAAAAGGGTGCAAATGCCCACTACGATACGTTTTCATGAGTTGAAACTCCTAGGTAGATGACAGGCCCATCACCCGTCTAGTAGATGAAATTCACGCCATTCTTGTCATCTTGTTGGGGAACAAATACGCCGCAGGCTGATCCGATGGGATTCATTATGGCGACGGCCGACTTCCCGCCACATCCGGATGTATCTCCCAGACCGATAGCATGTCCCAGCTCGTGGACTGCTATGCCTTTCACGAAGTTGTTACTCTGATCCCAATTGTAATATTGGTTCCAGTATGAACT
>JAYTKG010000355.1:0-7276 GCA_043730435.1 Acidimicrobiia bacterium
ATCCACTGGTTGGTCCGACACGTGGATGGTCTCTTCCAAGGCCAAGAACCCGAACTGCGCGTACCTTTGGTTGAACCACATCATCTCGCCCGAAGCCAACGCTGCGGTGTCGGAGTACTTCGGTGAAGCCCCCTCCAACAAGCTGGCCTGCGGCAAGACCGCCGACAAGGATCACTGCAAAACCTTCCACGCTGACGACGAGGAGTACTTCAAGAAGGTTTGGTACTGGACCACGCCAACCAAGGCCTGTGTCGACGGCCGCGGCTCGGTCTGCAAGGACTACGCCGAGTGGACCAAGGCCTGGACGGAAATTAAGGGCTAACCCGCTGTTTCGGGACCACGCTCTGGGCGAATCGGCCCCAGAATGTGGTCCCCAAACTTGGGCGCTATATGACCACCTCGGCATCGATCTCTCGCTTTCTTCATCGCCATCCACGTACTCGGCTGGGTCTGCTGTTGGCCGCGCCCGTCACATGGCTGGTGCTGGCATATCTCGGGTCGCTGGCGGCGCTCTTCCTGACGGCGCTCTACAAGACCGATCCGTTTACGACCGACATCGTCAAGACCATCGGAGGTCAAAACTTCTCCGAATTGGCCCGCACGTCGGTGTACCGGGCCATCTCGGTGCGCACCATCGGTATTGCGATAGCGGTCACGGTTATCGATCTGTGCCTGGCGCTGCCAATGGCGATCTTTATGGCCAAGATCGCCAAACCCCGCACGAGAAACCTGTTGGTGGTCGGCATCCTCATGCCGCTGTGGGCCAGCTATCTCGTGAAGGGTTATGCCTGGCGAGCCATCTTCGATTCCGGTAGCGGGGTGCTGAAGAATACGTTCGGAGCAACGCCCGGTTACGGCCTTGTCGCCACCACCATTGCCTTGGCGTATCTGTGGCTGCCGTACATGGTGATGCCCATCTACGCCGGTCTCGACCGTTTGCCCGACAGCCTGCTCGAAGCGTCATCGGACCTCGGTGCCAAAGGCGGCCGGACGATGCGCAGTGTGGTGATGCCTCTGCTGCTGCCGTCAATGGTGGCCGGATCGATCTTCACCTTCTCATTGACCATGGGTGACTACATCACGGTGAAGATCGTCGGCGGAAAGTCCCAAATGATCGGCAACGTCGTGTACGACAACTTCGGTGTCAACAACATTCCGTTCGCCGCCGCCTTCGCTCTTGTCCCGGTGGCCGTTATGGTCGCCTACCTCCTCGCCGCCCGGCGCACCGGCGCCTTCGAAAACCTCTAATGACCCGCTCGTCGTTCTCCCGCGGTAGCGGCTGATGCAGTTCTCGCGCTTCACCCGCAATGTGCTGCGAGTCTTCACCTCGTTCGGATTCGCATTCCTCTATCTGCCGTTGCTGGTAGTAGCTGTCCTGTCGTTCAACACGTCGCGTTCGTTCTCATGGCCACCTGACGGCATAACGACCTCATGGTGGTCGAAAGCTGCCCAGAGTTCCGACGTGCGCAAGGCCCTCGGCCAGTCCGTACAAACGGCCGTCGTTGCGTCGCTCATCGCCCTGGTACTCGGCACCATGGCCAGCTTCGCGGTGCAACGGTTCAGGTTCTTCGGCCGAGAGACCGTGGGCTTTCTTGTCATCCTGCCGATCGCCTTACCCGGCATCGTCACCGGTATCGCGCTCAACCGCGCGTTCCGCTCACTCGGGTTCTCGATGGGCTTCTTCACCCTGGTCGTTGCCCATGCAACGTTCTGCATCGTGGTCGTCTACAACAACGTGATCGCCCGACTTCGACGCCTCTCACCGAACCTCGAAGAAGCATCTTCCGATCTCGGTGCAAACACCTTCCAGACCTTCCGTTACGTCACGTTCCCGATGATGCGTTCGGCGCTTCTGGCTGGTGGACTGCTCGCGTTCGCGTTGTCGTTCGATGAGATTGTGGTCACCACGTTCACGTCAGGGCCGGGCATGCAGACCTTGCCGCAGTGGATCTTCAACAACATGTTCCGCCCCAACAACCTGCCGCTGGTGAACGTGGTTGCCACCACCGTTGTGCTGCTGTCCATTGTCCCTGTTTGGCTCGCTCAACGCCTGAGCGAAGGTGCCTCCCCCGTGGGTAACCGCTCGTAGTTTGGGTCCGTGAGTCACGCCCGTAACGGTCCTCGTTGTTGGTCTGGTCTACTCTGAATTGCCGATTTCAGTCACGTCAGATTTCACCGAATGAAATCTCATGTGACTGATTGTTGGCCCACCCCCCGCTTGTGTCCTCGGCACTCGCTTCCGATGCCTTCGTCTAGCGGCACACTTTTGCTGCATGGAATCCCTTCTCCGGGCCGTTGCGGACTTTGCTGAACAGCACGAAGGCGTCGTCACGACCCACCAGGCAAGGACGCTCGGAGCGTCATCGTTGCAGATACACCGCTGGGTCGAACGCGGCCTTGTGAATCGGGTAGGAGTGCGGAGTCTTTCGTTTCCCGGTCATCCGACAAGCTGGCGTTTGGAGTTGCGCACCGCACTGAATGAAGTCGGAGACGGTGCTCTCATTAGCCATCGAGCGGCTGCTCGGCTCCACGGCTTCGATGGCTTCTCTGAAGGCCCGATCGAAGTGATTGCTGCCCGCCGGTTTCGGAATCGCAGTATCACCGGTGTGCTGCATTCGATGCCCACTGTTCCATTGATTGATCGTTGCACGATCGCCGGGTTCCCATGCACATCACCAGCGCGGACGGTCATTGACCTCGCTGGATGCTGCTCGAAGAACGAATTGGAGAATGCCGTCGACTCAGCGATCCGGGATGGCGGAACCTCGCTGGCCTTTCTTCACAAGCGGTTGAGCGCGCTTCGTATCAGTGGCCGAGCGGGCGTCGCCCTCTTGGACACCGTGCTCGTGGATGCCGGCGGTGCAAACAAACTGGAGCGGGAGTTCTTACGACTCTGCCGGTTGCATTCCGTGACACGGCCTTCCTGCCAAATTGTGCACAGGGTGGGAAATCAGACCGTCGCCCGAGTCGACTTCGACTTCGCGCCTTCTCTGCTCGTGGTCGAGGTCGAGGCCCTGGCTCGTCATGATCAGTCACGTCAGATTTCATGACGTGAAACATGGCGTGACCGAAATCGGCGGCAGCGGCTTGGGTTAAGTGCGGGGGAGGGCCGGTAGGGTGTCGGGCGCATGAGACTCCTGCTTGAGATCCTGATTCCGGCCGTCCTCGCATTCGGACTGAGCGTGCCGCTGGTTGGCCGCCTGAAGCGCAGAAAGGATGCGGCGCTAAAGGCTCCGCCCGGGAAGCCGACGCTGGCGCCCTCGAAACCGCCCGTTGCTCCGCCCACTTCGAAGCCGGCCGCGCCGGTCGCACCCGTCGACGACGAGTCGGACGAGTCGGACGTCATCGGTGATGAATGGCAGGTCGGCGATGGTGACACGCTGGTCGAAGAGGCCCCGGCTCTTGAGGAGTCAACGGTCCAGGTCCTCCCCGAACGACCACGGTTCCGTGATCGGCTGGGTCGGGCTCGCAACGCGTTCGCCGCGGCCATCGGGGTCAGGGGCAAGACCGCGATCGATCAGTCGACGTGGGATGATCTCGAAGAGTCACTGCTCCTTTCCGACCTCGGGGTGCATCGCACCGACGCCATGCTCACCTCACTGAAGGAACGCGTCAACGCGAAGGAACTCGCCACACCCGACGAAGTTGTTGATGCTCTGAAGGCCGATCTCAAGGCCCGCCTCGCCGGTGCCGATCGCACACTGCATCAGGAGCATGTAGAGGGCTCGCCGAATGTGTGGTTGTTCGTTGGTGTGAACGGCGTGGGCAAGACCACCACCATCGGCAAGGTTGGCGCGCAGCAAGTATCGGAGGGTCGAACCGTCATCATGGCGGCCGGCGATACGTTCCGCGCCGCTGCCGCTGAGCAGCTCGGTACATGGGCCAGCCGAGGTGGATCTGAGCTCGTGCGTGGGGCCGAAGGCGGTGATCCCAGCTCGGTCATCTTCGACGGCATCCAGCGCGCCGCGGCCAAAGGAGCCGACCTGGTGTTGGCCGATACAGCCGGTCGCCTGCACACCAAGACCAATCTGATGGAAGAGCTGAAAAAGGTCCGTCGGGTCGCTGATCGCGAGCCCGGCCGGGTGATGGAAGTGCTGCTGGTGATCGACGCCACCACGGGCCAGAACGGCATGATCCAGGCGAAGCAGTTTACTGAGGCCACTGACCTCACGGGCGTGGTTCTGACCAAGCTCGACGGGTCAGCCAAGGGTGGCATCGTGTTCGCCATCGAAACCGAACTGGGCATCCCAGTGAAGCTGGTTGGCTTGGGCGAAGGTATTAACGACCTCATCCCGTTCGATCCCGACGAGTTCGTGGAAGCCCTGTTCGCCTAGCCCGCGGACGATCTTGGGCTGAATCACCGGAATCTCATAGTCCGCACTAGCCTCTGCGGCGATGTTTGACTCTCTTTCTGACCGTTTCGACGGCATCTTCAAGAAGCTTCGTGGCCGTGGCCGTTTGTCCGAGGCCGATGTCACCGCCATGCTGGCCGAGGTGCGCACCGCGCTTCTGGAAGCCGACGTCAACATCAAGGTCGTGCGCGGCCTTACCGACCGCATCCGTGCCGCGTGTGTGGGTGTCGAGTTGTCGAAGGCCATCAACCCCAGCCAGCAGGTGATCAAGGCTGTCTACGACGAGTTGACCATCGCCCTCGGTGGCGAGGGTTTCAAGATGCAGTTCGCCTCGAAACCACCGACGGTCATTCTCATGGCGGGTCTGCAGGGTTCGGGTAAGACCACCAACTCGGCCAAACTGGCCCGCCACTTCAAGGCCCAAGGCCGTCAAGTGATGCTGGTCGGTGCCGACCTGCAGCGTCCGGCCGCCATCGATCAGCTCCGCACGCTCGGCAAGCAGATCGACGTACCGGTGTTCTCCGATGACGAAGCAGCCAAGCGCGGCGACGGCGATCCGGTCTTTGTTGCCGCCCGCGGTATGGACGAGGCCCGGCGCCTCGGTCGCGACGTGGTCATTGTCGACACCGCCGGCCGCTTGTCAATCGACGCAGAGTTGATGGACGAAGTGCGTCGTATCTCCGACACGGTGAAGCCCACCTACACGTTCCTGGTGATCGACGCCATGACCGGTCAGGATGCCGTGCAGACCGCAGAGGCCTTCCATCAGACGCTTGAACTTGACGGTGTCATCCTGTCGAAGCTCGACGGTGATGCTCGTGGTGGTGCAGCGCTCTCCGTAAAAGAGGTCGTCGGCAAACCAATTGCATTTGCAAGTACCGGTGAGAAGCTTGACGCCTTCGACCAGTTCTACCCCGATCGCATGGCGCAGCGCATCCTCGGCATGGGCGACATGCTCACCCTTATCGACAAGGCCGAGAAGGCGTTCGACAAGGAGAGCAGCGAGAAGGCGGCCGAGCGCCTCATGGAGGGTCAGTTCACCCTTGATGACTTCCTTGAGCAAATGCAGGCCATCAAGAAGATGGGCTCACTGTCGAGTGTCATCGGCATGATGCCAGGCATCCCGAAGGAATTGAAGAACGCCGAAATTGGCGATGACGCGCTCAAACCCATTGAGGCAATCATCCACTCGATGACAGTGGAAGAACGTCGTCGGCCCGACCTCATCAACGGCAGCCGCCGCGAGCGAATCGCTCGGGGCAGTGGCAGCACTCCTGCTGATGTTGGTCGCCTGGTGAAGCAGTTCCAAGACATGCAGAAGATGATGAAGAAGATGGGCGGCTTCGGCCAAAAGGGCGGCAAGAAGGGTAAGAAGGGCCGGTTCAGCATGCCCGGTGGCATGCCTGGCGGGATGCCTGGTGGGATGCCGCAGCTTCCCCCCGGCTTCCCCGGCACCTGAGGCACTTGTCCGGGCAGTGTGAGGGGTCCTGACATGGTCGTATGATGCGGCCATGAGGCGATACGAGCAGATTTACGTAAATGGTGGTTGGATTCCAACGGGCGGCACCGGTGCCATTGACGTGTTCGACTCGACCAACGGGCAGGTCATCGGTAGTACTCCGGCAGGCGCCGCCGAGGATGTTGATCTTGCGGCGGCCGCAGCCAGCGCGGCGTTCCCGGCGTGGGCCGCGCTCACAACCGCGGAGCGAGCAACCCACCTGCGCGCCGTTGCCGACGCGTTGGAGGAACGGTCCGATGAACTGCTTGATGTCATCATCCGTGAGACGGGAATGCCAAAGCCGGCGTCGTCGGTTGCGCAGGTTGCGCATCCGGTCTTCTCCTTCCGCACGGCTGCGGATCTGGCCGAATCGTTCGACTACGAAGAGACAATCGGCAATAGCCTGGTTGTGAAGGAACCGATTGGTGTGGTTGGTTGCATCACGCCGTGGAACTACCCGTTGCGTCAGGTGGCAGCCAAAGTGGCGTACGCGATGACGGCCGGTTGCACGGTCGTGTTGAAGCCAACTGAGGTGGCTCCGATTGACTCGTTCATTCTGGCCGAAGCCTGTCACGCAGCCGGTCTGCCCGCCGGCGTGTTCAACCTGGTTTCGGGGTACGGCCCGATTGTTGGTGAAGCGATTGCCTCGCATCCGCTCATCGACATGGTGTCATTCACCGGCTCGACCCGCGCCGGAACACGAGTCGCCGAACTTGCAGCCAAGACCGCGAAGAAGGTGGCGTTGGAATTGGGCGGCAAGGGTCCGAACGTGTTGCTCGAGGACCCTCCGCCGAGCAGTTCGCCGCTGCCGTCACCGCGGGTGTCGGACGATGCTTCCCGAACTCCGGCCAGACCTGCGCGGCCCTCACCCGCATGCTGGTTCCGGCATCACGCATGGACGAGGCTGCCGCCATCGCCGCAAAGGTTGCCGACGGTTTCGTTGTCGGCGATCCGTTCGCCGAGGGCACCAAGCTCGGACCGTTGGCCTCAGCCGTGCATCGTGATCGGGTCCAGGACTACATCCGAGTAGGCATCGAGGAGGGCGCCACACTCGTTGCCGGTGGCCCCGATGCACCCGAGGGATTAGACGTCGGCTATTACGTGCGCCCGACCGTGTTTGCCGATGTGAAGCCGTCGATGCGCATCTCGCAGGAAGAGATCTTCGGACCTTCGGCGGCTACAAACAATCCGGCACCGGCCGCGAGCACGGCAAGTACGGCTTCGAGGAATTCCTCCAAACCAAATCCATGCAGCTTTAGCCGGTGCGAAGAAGCGGCCGTCGTCGACCTCCGGTAACTTGTCGCGACTCCGTCAGGCATAACGCTGCACTGCAGTGCAGCGCTACGAACTGCTCTCGTGGTGCACCCGGATGCAGCGATAAGTCCGACGGGGTAGCAACTGATTTCCCGACAGCGGCGCCCGGACG
>JAYTKG010000356.1:0-5379 GCA_043730435.1 Acidimicrobiia bacterium
CTCGGTAACACCCAGCCCGGGACCTTGAGCTGACTCATATCGGTGAAGAAAGATCACGACCTGCTCTCCCTTGCGCAAGGGGGTCTCCCAATCCTTAGCGCTCACAGACCCCTGGTCAATCATTGCGAGCGTCAGAACCTTTGTTGCCGGGGTGCTACCTCGCAGAACCCTCACCGGCCGCAGCTCAAGTAGCACCATGGGCACGCCCTCGGTGTTCGCTGGATTACCTCCGTTGTCTCGAACGGAGCGAATCGTGGACCCTACGTCGGCCAGCACGACCAAGTCCGAGCCCATAGAAACCGCACGAACCGAATCATATCTCGTTCCACTTGCATCGACTGTTGGCACGGTACTCAGCGAAATAGAGGGGCGGGCGGTTCCGCCACATGACACGAGCAACAACACCACCGCCGCATTCAACAAGCTCCTACCACTTCTCGACATTTGATACTCCATTTCATTTGTGATCGTGCAGGCGCAAGTTCAGTAGAGGGGGTCGATCGCTGCGCGGTCGTCCGCATATGGGTACCCGGTGCCACACTGGGTTACCTCCCAGGCAGGATCGGAGTACATGATCGCTGGATTGCCGCAGTTAACGGTCCCAGCGTGTGCGCTGCCCAGCGCATGGCCAAGTTCATGTGTAGCGACCGCTTCCTTTTGGACAGCGGAGAGACTTCCCGTCGTGTTGTCATTGTATTGAACAGTCACACGGTTGTTGGTCCAAATGCCGCTGGAGCCACAATTGCCCGTCGTAAGAGCTTGCCAAGTGCCGGCGAAGGCACCACTTGAGACATCCATATTTCGCGTCGAAGCCGTCGTGGTGCCGAGAGTGACCCCCAACGAGAACGAGTTCCACCGACTGGCACCAAAGTTGTGATAGGTCTGCCAAAGCGACGACGTAGCAATCTCCCCATCGGTACTATCCTCCGATGACGGGGCTTTGTCAACACGATCATTTTCAATCATCGTGTGCTCTTGGAAGAAGCACGACCGCATCTCGGCGCCCCATCACGGTGGTCTGTTCCGCCGGCAGATGGGCAACCGAAAACCCGCTCTTCAGCTCCTGATAACACCATCTTGATCTACCCCGCTTGAAAGCTCAGTTAAGACTGGTGGGTCACACATCCAGGTCAATAGTTGCAGTACAGCGATGTTTCAGGCCGTCTCCTACGGCCGCACGATGATGCCGGCCGCGGCGAGGGTGGCTTTGGCATCACCGATAGAGAATTCGCCGAAGTGGAAGATCGACGCGGCGAGTACCGCATCGGCGTGACCGTCGGTTATGCCTTCCACCAGGTGCTGCAGATTGCCCACACCGCCCGACGCAATGACTGAGACCGACACGGCGTCGGCAATGGCCCGTGTGAGCGCAAGATCGAAACCGTCGCGGGTGCCGTCTCGGTCCATTGAGGTCAACATGATTTCGCCCGCGCCGAGTTGCACCGCCTGCTGAGCCCACGCAATGGCATCGATACCGGTGGGGGTACGGCCGCCGTGGAGGTAGACCTCAAAGGTGCCGTCGGGCGTCGACTTCGCGTCAATGGCGCAGACCACGCACTGCGCGCCGAACACCGAGGCGATTTCGACGATGAGATCGGGCCGCTGAACCGCCGCAGTGTTTACGCTGACCTTGTCGGCCCCGGCACGAAGCATGCGGCGGGCATCATCCACCGAACGGATTCCACCGCCGACCGTCAACGGAATGAACACTTCTTCGGCAGTGCGACGAACGACGTCCACCATGGTTTCGCGTCCGTCTGATGAGGCGGTGATGTCGAGGAAGATCAATTCGTCGGCACCCTGCGCGTCGTAACGGGCCGCCAGTTCCACGGGGTCACCAGCGTCTTTCAGCCCGACGAAGTTCACCCCTTTTACGACTCGACCGTTGGTGACATCGAGACACGGAATGACCCGAGCTGCCCTCATGACGCGGTTCGCCATAGCGGTCGGGTGAGACACGTTGGTCCCCCATCACCCTTCAAAGACAGATGACTGCCGTCGTACACGTGCGTCTCCACTCCTGCGGCCTCAAGCGCCTTGCGGGTTCGGGGCAGGCCGTCGAGCATGACGACCACGCCAGGTCGCACGGCGAGCACGTTGGTGCCCATGCGCTCATATTCCTCGGCGTCGACGCTGACCCACTTCACGTCACGCTCGACGAGCGCTTCGATAAGCGGTGTCGGTGACAGTGGTTCAAACACGACGGCCAGGTTGGTGTCTACCGGCGAGACCACGCTCATCAGATGCAGGCAGACATCGGGGCCTTTGTCGTGAGGCATGTCGGCCCGGATGAGCCGATGGCCGTCGGCCTCTAGGAGCACCCTCAGTTGTTCGTGGGCGGCAGCGTTGGTGCGGTACGTGCGGCCAGCGATAAGGGTGCCGTCTTCAAACCACATGAGGTCGCCACCGTCACAGCGGGCGTCGCCGGTGAGGCGGCCGACGATAGGAATACCTGCGCTCGTCAGTGACGCTTCTGCCATTGGGCCCTCCCCCTGTCGGCTGGGTTTGGGCGAGTGGAGCACGATGGCGCCGCGGCCGATAACGAACGCCGAGTCGTACATGTAGACCGCATCAACCATGCCGTCGACGGCTGGCGCGATCTCTACTTCGCAGCCGAGGTCGAGCAGCACCTGGATGAAGCCCTCGTGCTGGCGAAGAAGCGTGACGCTGTCCGGCTCTCGCCACCCGGCCTTTTGCCAGTCGCCGCTGGTGGCGGGCGTGCGGACCATGACCCGCTTGAGATCCTGCACCGACGAGGTCACGCCGAAGCGGTTCATGCCAACACCTGCAGGGCTTCCGTCACCGTGAAACGGTTCTCATAGAGCGCCTTGCCAGTGATAACACCGCCAAGCACCCGTCCGTTGGCCCGCATGACCGCCAGCGCCTCAACATCGGCCAAGGTACCGACGCCGCCCGACGCTATGACCGGAATCGTGGTGCGTTCGAGTGCGGCTCGGAGGCCGTCGAGGTCGGGCCCGGCAAGTGTTCCGTCGCGCGTGATTTCGGTGATGATCACCGCGGCGACGCCTGCATCTTCGAACCGGGGCAAGACATCAAGCACGGTCGCACCGGCGCCTTTCATCCATCCTCGTACCGCCACTTCACCGCTCCGTCCGTCAAGACCGACTGCGGCCGGTTGACGAGCCGCAATACGGGCCACCAACGTCGGGTCTTCCATCGCAGCGGTGCCGATAATCACTCGGGCCACGCCAAGGTCGGCCAGGGCCGCCGCCGCCGCTTCGGAGCGAACCCCGCCGCCGGTCTGTACCTGCGCACGGCCGGCAACAGCCGCGGCGATGGCACCCACGACAGAACGGTTGGTCGGTTCACCCGTACGGGCGGCATCAAGGTCAACCACGTGAATCCAGCGGGCTCCGGCCTCGGCGAACTGGATGGCAACCGCCGCCGGGTCATCGCCATAGATGGTCTCGTCGTCATAGTCACCCAGGTGCAGACGCACGACCTTGCCCGCTCGCAGATCGATAGCCGGATAGAGATCGATCATGCTGCGCTCCGAACGAAATTGGCCAGCAAACGAAGGCCAGAAGTACTGCTCTTTTCCGGGTGGAACTGGGTGGCGAAGATGTTGCCCTGCCGAATTGCAGCTGTCACGTCGACGCCGTACTCGCACGTCGCCACGACCACCGACGGATCCGTCGGAACGCCGTGCAGACTGTGCACGAAATACACCCACGGGTCATCACCGAGGTCATTCAAAAGAGGTTCGTTGCTGTTGCAACGAAGTCGGTTCCACTGCATCTGCGGACGCTTCACGGTGTCGGGCAGCCAACGCACCATGCCCGACACCAGGCCAAGCCCGGCCCGGCCCGGCAGCTCGTCGCTGCCGTCGAACAACATCTGCATACCCACACAGATGCCGAGGAACGGCCGCCCACTGGCCGCTGATGATCGGGCAACGTCGGCCAGGTCGGCCTGGTCAAGAGCGTCCATGCACGCACCGAATGCGCCGACACCCGGCAAAACCACTGCGTCGGCGGCGGCGGCTTCGGCGGCACTGACGGTGAGTCGGGCGTCGGCACCCACTTCTTCCAACGCCTTCTGGGCCGAACGCAGGTTGCCGATGCCGTAGTCGAGCACGGCGATATGCGGTCGGCTCACAGCGAGCCTTTGGTGGACGGAACCGCGTCACCTTCGATGCGTACGGCGTCGCGCAGGCACCGCGCCAGGCCCTTGAAGGACGCCTCGATGATGTGATGGGTATTGCGACCGGTCTTCCGGGTGACGTGCAACGTGATGCCGGCGGCCGTGGCGAAGCTGACGAAGAAGTGCTCAGCCATCTCCGGGTTGAAGGGCGGCGCGCCAAGTGGCAGCACCTCACCGAAGGGCATCTCGATCAACGCGAACGGACGGCCAGACAAGTCGAGGGCAACCTCAACGAGTGCTTCATCCAAGGGGAACAGGCCGCTCGCGAACCGACGCACGCCACGCTTGTCGCCCAACGCCGATCGGAAGGCTTCGCCGACCACGATCGCGACGTCTTCCACGGTGTGGTGACCGTCAACCTGCAGGTCTCCGACGGCCTTGATCGAGAGGTCGAAGTTCCCGTGGCGGGCCAGTTGGTCAAGCATGTGGTCATAGAACGGCAGCCCGGTCGACACGGTTGCCTGGCCGCTGCCATCGATCGCGAGCTCGCAGCTGATGGTCGTTTCTTTGGTGGCTCTACTGATGGACGCGTTGCGGGTCATGACACCACTTCCTGGAGGGCGGAGAGGAACAGATCATTCTCGTGGGCGGTGCCGATGGTGACGCGCAGGCAATCACCGAGACGTGGCCACGACGAGCAGTTCCGTACCAGCACGTCACGATCAAGCAGGCCCTGCCACACGTCGTTGCCCCGCTTTGCCGTCGGGCGGAACAGGATGAAGTTGGCGCCGCTCGGCCACACGTTCAGCGGCATGGCGCGCATGCGGGCAGCTATCCGTTCACGCTCACTGACAATGAAGGTGACCCTGTCGTTCATCTCATCCACGAAGCGCAGCGCGAGGCGACCCGCAATCTGCTTGGCCGTGTCGAGGTGGTACGGCAGGACCACCTTGTCGAGTTCGGCCACCAGCCAGCTCGGACCGACCAAATAGCCAAGCCTGGCTCCGGCCATCGACCATGTCTTGGAGAACGTGCCAGTGACCACCAGCGGCGTGTCGTCATCAATGAGGCCGAGGGCCGACCATGGTGCGAACTGACCGTATGCCTCATCCATCACCAAGATGCCCGGCACCTGGGCGAGAACCGCGCGCACGGTCGATTCAGTCTCAACCAGACCGGTGGGGTTGTTGGGTGAACAGAGGAACGTAATGATCGGCTTGGCCTCGGTAAGCACCCGTTCAACTTCGGCGAGGTCGAGCGAGAAATCGGCCGCCC
>JAYTKG010000357.1:0-17060 GCA_043730435.1 Acidimicrobiia bacterium
TCCTGCGAACTGCTCACGCAGCCGCGCCGGATCCATACCGACGCCATCATCCTCAATTGAGAGAACGCAGTGGCTGGCCTGATCCTCGGCGGTAATGGAAATGTGCCCCTGGCCGACCTTGCGTTCGATGCCGTGACGGATGGCGTTCTCCACCAGGGGCTGGAGCACCAGGAACGGCACCGCCACCGGTAACACCTCAGGTTCCACCCGTAGTGTGAGGGTGAGGCGGTCGCCGAACCGTGCGTGCTCCAGCCGCAGATACCGTTCGATACTCAAAAGCTCATCGGACAAGGTGGTGAACTGCCCGTGGCTGGAAAAGCTGTACCGGGTGAAGTCAGCAAAGTCGAGCAAGAGCTCGCGAGCCCGGGGCGGATCGGAGCGAACGAACGATGCGATTGCGGTGAGCGCGTTGTAGATGAAGTGCGGTGAAATCTGCGCCCGAAGGAATCGCAGCTCGGACTCGGCCAGTCGTGCCTTTGACTGGTGCAATTCGTTCAATTCGACCTGCACCGAAACCCATCGCGCCACGGACTCGGTGGCCCGCAGGAGAGCAGGGGAGGTTTCGCCGGTCAGAGCGACAATGGCACCAACAACCGCGTCGTCGACGCTGACCGGGGCGATGACCACACTGTGGAGATTGCAATCGCTCTTGCCGCACGACACGTCCGGTGGTGTGACGACGCGGGAGCGACCACTGGCCAGGACCGCATTGATAGGCGCTCGCAGCCGTTCCAGATGGCTGTGTGCATCGCCATCGACGGCAAGGCAGTCGGTGGCGTCATGAATGGCCAGCACGGGAACACCGAGGAGCCCTCGAAGCGGGCCGATGCCTTTCTCGGCCGCCGCGCTCGTGAAGCCACCTTGGAAGGCGCGGGCGGCTTCTTCTGCCGTCTCCAGGACGAAGTAGGTGTTGCGCTCGTCGGAGGTACCGAAGGCGCGCTTGGAATGGGTTGCGTACCGAAACGAGAACAGCAGGGCAGCGGTGACGATGACGCCGACCCCAGCGATCCACAACCCCATGGTCGCAGCGTAGATGCAGGTCGGCTTGCCGGTACCTCGGTCACGACCGGCGTGGACCGTGGAGCGACAGGCGGTCGAACTGCTGCGACGAGCGGTGACGTTGGTCACTGCAAGCCGGTGAACGACAGGGATGGTCGATTCGTCGGAGATGTTCGACCGTCGACCGAAAAGGCCCCGTTTGGAGGCGGTCGATTGTGAGCGGGTGACCGATTATGTGACCGCTGACACGTCAGCGGCGTCGAGGGGTGACGTAATGACCGACGAACCGATGAGGGGTATCCATGCTTGAAATCGACGGCTTGACCGTGACGTACGCCGGCACCGTCGAGGCGCTGCGTGGTGTCACGCTCAAGGTTGCCAACGACGGTGTGGTTGCCGTGCTCGGCAGCAACGGCGCAGGGAAGAGCACCTTGTTGCGAGCCATCTCGGGCACCCTCAAGTTGCAGCACGGCCGTGTCACTGCGGGTCGCATTCTGTTCGATGGGCAGGACATCACCGACGCCAACGCGGCGGCCATTGTGTCGAACGGCATCGTGCAGGTTCCCGAAGGTCGTCGCATCTTCGGACGGTTGTCGGTGGAAGAAAATCTAAAAGCCGGCGCCGCGACGGTGCGCAGCCGCGCGGCGCGAGCCAAGGCAATAGCCAATGTGTACGACCTGTTCCCCGTGTTGGCCGAATTCAGGACCAAGCGCGGAGTGCTTTTGTCGGGCGGACAACAACAGATGCTCGCTATTGGCCGAGCGCTGATGTCGAGCCCAAAGGTTCTGTTGCTCGATGAACCGTCTCTCGGGCTGGCGCCGATGGTGGTTGAGCAGATCGGGCGGATTATCAGCGACATTCACGAACAGGGAACCGCAGTGATGCTTGTCGAGCAGAACGCCGCGATGGCGCTCTCGGTCGCCACCCATGCGTTTGTGATGGAACTCGGATTGATCTCGTTGCAGGGTCCGGCCGCCCAGTTGGCTGCAAGTGATGAAGTGCGAAGCCTTTATCTGGGTTCGGACTCGAAGGAAGATCGGCGACCGGCCCTGTTGGCAGCAGCCGAGTCGGGTCGGCACCTGTCGAGGTGGTCGGCGTGAGCATCGACACCACCGTGGCCTCGCTGGCCAGTGTGCAGAGCGTGACGGTTCGCTTCGCCGGCCTTGTAGCCCTCAACGACGTCAGCTTCGAAGTGAAGCCGGGCACGATTCACGCCATTATCGGACCGAACGGCGCAGGCAAGTCCACCATGTTCAACGTGCTGTCGGGTGTGTACCGTCCGGCCGAGGGTCGCGTCATGTATGACGGCCACGAACTGAACAAGATGCAGCCGCACAAGATCGCCGGCATTGGTGTTGCGCGGGCCTTTCAGAACATCGCGATCTTCCCGCACCTCAGTGTGGAGGACAACATGATGTTGGGCCGTCACCACCTCACCAAGGCCGGTTTCTTGTCGGCCGGGCTTCGACTGCCGAGCGCCCGCAAAGAAGACCGCATTCATCGTGATCGTGTGCGTGAGATCGGCGAGTTTTTGGAACTTGGGGCCTTGATGGACGCCCCCGCCGGAGGCCTCAGTTACGGCGATCGCAAGCGGCTCGAAGTGGGTCGTGCGGTTTGTACCGAACCGCGGCTCTTGCTGCTGGATGAGCCGGTGGCCGGCATGAACCACGACGAGACCCGACGCATGGCAGTCGCCATTCTTGAGATCCGTCGGGCTCTCGACATCACCGTGATGCTGGTGGAACACGACATGGGCATGGTGATGGCACTGGCCGATCACGTGACGGTGTTGGACTTCGGTCGCGTCATCGCCGACGGCACACCCGCAGCAGTGCAGAACGACCCCGAAGTCATCCGGGCCTACCTCGGAACCGAAGCCTCAGTACCTCAGACCGGAGCACAATGAGACAGTTCTTGCAGTTCTTCCTTAGCGGCCTTGGCCTCGGCGCGGTCATCGCACTGTTGGCCCTCGGCTTCGTCATCATCTTCAAAGCAACCGAGGTGGTGAACTTCGCGCACGGTGCGCTGCTCATCGCCGGGGTGTACGTCGCAGCTCGATCGCGGGAGCTCTACAAATGGAGTTTTCCGTTGGCGATGACGGCTGGCATTCTGGCTGCGGCGGTGATGGGCCTGATCATCGAACGGCTCCTCGTCAGCACCATGCGCGCCCGGCGAGCCGACGTCATCGCCATCGGCATTATGACCATCGGCGTTGAAATTCTCATGCGTACCGAAGTGAACCGGCGACTTGGAACCAAGGTCTTGAGCATGGGCGACCCGTGGGGCGCGAAATCGGTGAAGATCGGTGCGATCATCGTGCCGCAAACGCGCGTCGCTGCACTCGTGCTCGGCGGTCTGATCCTGGGTGCCTTCTTCACCTGGTTCAAGTTCTCAAACTGGGGTGTCGCCATGCGGGCTGCCGCCGAAGATGCCCAAGCAACGGCACTCATGGGCATCCGACTCAGCCGTGTCTCTGCTGTGGCGTGGATCATCGCCGGAGTGCTCGCCGCCATTGCCGGGTTGTTCCTCTGCGCCTACCCAACACCGGGCTTCGACGCCAACGCCAGCCGTCTCGCCCTAGCGGCATTCCCGGCGGCCATCCTTGGCGGTTTGGATTCGGCTGGCGGTGCCTTGGCGGGCGGTCTCATCGTGGGTCTGGCCGACCAACTCGCCAACGGCTATCAGAAGGATCTCACGTTCTTGGGCGACGGGGTTTCCGCGGTCGTGCCCTTCTTCGTGATGCTGATTGTGTTGCTCATCCGGCCATCCGGTCTGTTCGGCACCAAGGAGGTCGGTCGTGTCTGAGATCGTGGCCGAACGCCCAACCGCTACAGCCACCGTGACCCGCGTTACATCAGGACCTCGCCCGGTGCGCCGAGGGCCGCTCGTAGCCAAGATTGTGTTGGTCGCTTGCGCTGCGCTTCTTCCGTTCGTGGCCGGCCGTTCATGGACGAGCGTCTGCGTGCTCGCACTGACCGCTGCCATTGGTGCCATTGCGCTGAACCTGCTGGTCGGCACCACGGGCCAGCTGTCGTTGGCGCAACCGTTCTTCCTCGTGGTTGGCGCCTACGGCTACACGCTGTTTGCGTCACAACCGGTGAAGGCCATCGCCGGGCAAAGTGACGGTTCACTCGGATTTCATCTCCCTCCGCTGCTGGCGGCCATTGTTGCGGTGATCATCGCCGGAATACTCGGGTTGGCATTCAGCCCGATCTCCAGTCGACTCCGCGGGATCTATCTCGGCGTTGCGTCGCTGGCGCTGGTGGAGATCGGCCAACACTTCATTAAGTCCGCAAAGAACATGACCGGCGGATTCACCGGGCGAGACGTTCCGCCGCTGAGCATCTTCGGCTTTGTGGCCAAGGATGAAACGCCGAACCCCACATTTCTTGGCCACACGCTCGGCAAGTCCGAACGGTTGTATCTGATTGCGCTGCTGTTGCTGGTAGGCGTCGCCTGGTTCACCAACAATGTCATTCACGGTCGTCCCGGTCGAGCTCTGCAAGCGTTGCGTGACAACCAGACATCGGCCTCCGTCATGGGCGTGGATGTGCGTCGTTACAAGGCGATGGCCTTCATGACGTCGGCCATGATCGCTGCGGTTGCGGGCGTGCTCCTGTCACAGTTCTTCGGGCATCTCGTTCCCGATAACTGGGACTTCGACCTGGCCGTCAGCTATCTGGCCATGGTCGTGATTGGTGGCCTCGGCTCCGTGAGCGGATCGATCCTGGGGGCGATCTTTGTGACGTTCCTGCCGTTCGTGATGAACCGCTACGGCGAACACATTCCCGGTGTGATCACGGGCTCAAGCACGAGCGGATTCGCTACTCCGGGTCAGCTCGCGGCCCTCATCTTTGGCGGCGCCATTGTGCTGCTTCTGCTGTTTGAACCGGGCGGTCTCGCCGCCCTGTTTCGACGTATCCCGCGTGCCTTCAAGCGCGCCTAACCAATCCAAGAATTCCGACCCAGGAAGGCATTAACTATGACCCGAACCACCTCACGAGCAGGCTTCGCTTTGCTCACCACTCTTGCCGTTGGCCTCGCTGGCTGCGGCACCGAAAAGACGGCGACCGCACCAGCCGCCACGACCGCCGCAGCATCATCCGCCACAACTGCAGCGGCCGGGGCGGCAACCACGGCGGCTGCGGCAACGGCGGCAACGACTGCGGCTGCGGCGCCGAAGGCCGACTTGAAAATGGGCCCAGGCATGACCGCCACCGAAATCAAGCTCGGCGTCATCACCGACGAAACCGGAACATACGCCGCACTCGGCAAGGGCACCGTGCAGGGACTCAACCTCTTCTGGGATGAGCAGAACGCGGCCGGAGGAGTATGTGGTCGCAAGGTCACCTTTGTGAAGCGCGATGCCGGCTACGACGTACAGAAGGCTGTCGCCGCCTACAGCGAAATCAAAGATCAGGTGCTGGCGCTGCAGCAGCAGCTCGGTTCCCCGATGACTACTGCGCTGCTCCCGCAGATTGATGCCGACAAGATGATGACCTCGCCGGTGTCGTGGGCGTCGAACCTGTTGGCTTCGAAGTACATCGTGATGGCGGGAACGCCGTACTCGGTCGAAATGATGGACGGCATCGACTTCCTTATGAAGGAAAAAGGTCTGAAGGCCGGCGACAAGGTCGGCATGATCTATGCCAACTCCGAGTACGGAAAGAACGGCTTGCTTGGCGCAACCATCATGGCCAAGGCTCGTGGCTTCGAACTGCTCGGTGAGGCCGTGGACTCGAAGGCTGCCGAAGCGACTGCGCAGATGAGCAAGTTCAAGGATGCCGGCGTGAAAGCCGTGCTGCTGACGCACAGCCCGAAGATGACTGCGTCCGTGTTGCCGTGGGCCGTGGCCAACGGATTGAACGTGCCGTTCCTCGGCTCGAACCCCACCTGGGACCCCGAGTTCCTGAAGGGCCCGGCCAAGGACGCGTTGGTGTCTAACTTCTTCGTCGCCCAGTCCGCCTCAACGTTCAACGACGCCGCTGCCGGACCGACCAAGGTGCGTGACCTCTTCACCAAGAAGTACCCAACCGTTGAGCCGCAGAACTCCGTGACGTTCGGCTACGGCCAGGCCAACATCTTCTTCCAGATCATGAAGAAGGCCTGCGAGCTTGGCGACATGAGCCGTGATGGTCTCGCCACCGCGTTCACCCAAATGAAGGCCATCGACACCGGCGGCATTCTCAGCCCTATCGACTACTCGAATCCGGGTCAGCCCCCGGCCCGTGAAGTGATTGTTGCCAGCCCCGACGCCGGAGCCAAGGGTGGCCTCAAGCAGCTCACTCCGCTGTTCTCTGCCCCCGAGGCTAAGGCGTTCACGCTTGACAAGCAGGCCATCCCGGTTGCAACCACGGCCGCTGCGGCCACCACGGTTGCGCCCACGACTGTCGTCCCGGTCGCCTCTAGTTAACTCCCGTACCCGAGGAACGACGTGGGAAGCAGGCACGCTCGCCTGCTTCTCACGTCTGCGTGTTGGGTTGGGACCGACCCCGGGCGGTCGTATGGTGTGAATGCCCCGTCCGGGGCAACGAAGGAGAAACGCATGAGTGATTTCATGAACAAGGCAACCGAGATCGCCAACGATCTGAAGGACAAGGTTGAGGAGCTGACCGACAAGCTGCCCGACTCGGTGAAGGAGAAGGTCGGTCAGGCCAAGGACAAGGCCGGCGAGTTGATGGACAAGCTTCCTGATTCCGTGAAGGAAAAAGTGGAGATGGTGAAGGACAAGGTTGAAGGTCTCATTCCGGGCGACAAAGACGCCGACGGGAAGTAGCCACCAATGGGGCAGGTCGGTTGGCGTCCGACCTGCCCGCATGCGCTAGACATGGCAGATGGCCGACAAGCTCACCATCTTTCATAACCCTAATTGAAACTCTTCGAGCATTGCCGTGAGCATTGCCGCAGAGTTGGGCCTCGCACCCGAAATCATCGTGTACCAAAAGACGCCGCCCGATCGTGCAGCGTTGACGTGGTTGGTGGAGCACTTGGAGGATCCGGTCGCTGACTTGGTCCGCAAGGACTCCCAGTTCACCAAACTTGGGCTGAACGCCGACGACTACACCACACCCGACGCGGTCATCGAGTTGTTGCTCAAGCACAAGATGCTGATGCAACGGCCGGTTGTGGTGCGTGGCGATATGGCAATTATTGGGCGCCCGAAGGAGCGAATTCGGCAACTTTTGACCTAAGCCTCTTGACAAAAAAGTTGTTGGGGTCGCGGCCCTTTTCGAAAACGCACGTTTTAGGGTGCTTCATCACCTCGCATTCGAACCCTTTCGTGCTGCCCCGGCACATGACTGGAGCGCGGGGGGATTACCGCCCAGTAGAACCAAGAAAGGTGTCACCATGACCCGACTTTCCGCCCGACGTAGTGCAATAGCTGTTTCCCTCGTCCTTACCCTCGGACTCGCAGCGTGCGGATCCAGCACCAAGTCCGATACCCCCAGCAGTGACAGCACCGTCAAGACTTCGGCCACCACCACGGCTGGGGCCGCGACAACAAAGGCGCCGTAGCTTGGAATGAGCAGCTGGCGGCATGTTGATGTTCTTTGATGAGCCGCCAGCTGCTGTTCGGTGGATTTGGTCAGCCCAACCGCGCCACCACGTCGACCAATCGATCAAGTTCGTGTTCGGTGTTGTAGTAGTGCGGTGACGCCCGCACAGCCGCCGTGAGGAACTGGTTGCCGGACGAGGGTTCGATCCACGGTCCGTTGGACACACTTACGTTGATGCCCGCTGATGCCGCCGCCGCCTTGACCGTCTCCGGCATATGCCCGGGCACGGTGAACGTCACGATGCCGGACCGATCACCGTCACCGTCATGCAGCGCAACGGTGCCGAGCGCATCAAGTTCGCTGCGCAGCACGGCGGCCAGATGATCGACTCGATCGGCGATGTTGTCGATGCCAAGCTCAAGGGCCTGATCGATGGCGGAGCCGAGACCGAGGCGCGCGGCATAGCTCGTTTCAAATTCTTCAAACCGCAAAGCATCGGGCACGAGGGCAAAGGAATCGGCCGACGTCCACGTGGCGGCGATGCCGTCGATGCCGGGTGGTTGCATACGCGTGATCCACGGTGACCGCACAAACATGAACCCGGTGCCACGCGGGCCGCGAAGCCATTTGCGGCCGGTGGTGGTGAGCACGTCGCAGCCGAGCATCTGCACGTCAACCACGCGCTGCCCTACTGCTTGGCAGGCATCGACAAAGAACGGGATGCCAAGCGTGCGGGTCTGCTCACTCACGCCGGAGAGATCGTGCACCCGGCCGGAGTGGGTGCCGATCAAGGTGAAGGAAACCATTCGGGCGTTGACCGGAACGGTGGTGAGATCATCGAGCACTTCCAGTCGTATGCCGACCAGTTGGGCTGCTTGCAGCAACGCGTAGTGATGGCTGCTGTAGGACAAGCGATCAACGACAACAAGATCGCCCGATGAGAACCAACCGTCGAGCACCAGCCCCCAGAAGGCTTTGGTGAAGGCGTGGCTGTCGCTGGTGGTCAGCGCTATTTCGGGCGGAGTTGCATTGACAAGGCGCGCTGCCGACGAGCGCACCGAGCCGAACGCGGCCATGGCTGCGTCGTGGGCTTCGTAGCCTCCGAGTGCGGCTTCGAGTTTGAGATAGCCGTTGACCACATCGAGAGTGGCCTGGGTCGGTAGACCGGCACCGGCGTTGTTGAGGTGGGCAACCCCCTGGCAGCCAGGAGTTTCTCGCCGCACAGCAGCAACATCGATCATGGGCGCTGCCGTCGCAAGGGGAGTGGCGCGTTCCACCAGCGACCGCTGTAACGCCAGGCTGCCGGCTGAGCGGGCGAAATGATCGACTCGATGATCACCGCTCGGGGCCAGGCGAACTCGATTGCGGCCGCGATAGCGACGGCCTCCTCATCGGTAGGCGTGGGCGAAACGTGCGGGCGTGCGGTTCCGATCACAGCGGGACGTTGCCGTGTTTGCGCTTCGGCAGCTCTTCACGTTTGGTGCGCAGCATGTCGAGCCCAGCAACGATCTTTTGCCGAGTCTCGGCCGGATCGATGACGTCATCTACGTAGCCTCGCTCGGCCGCGTTGAACGGGTTGGCGTACTTCTCGGTGTATTCCGCGATGAGTTCGGTACGCCGGGCAGCCGGGTCGGCTGCCTGCTGGAGCTCGCGTCGGTAGACGATTTCGACCGCGCCCTGCGGACCCATCACGGCCAGTTCGGCCGTGGGCCACGCATAGGAAAGATCGGAGCCGATCGACTTTGAATCCATCACGACGTATGCACCGCCGTAGGCCTTGCGAGTGATGATGGAAATGCGGGGCACCGTGGCTTCGCAGTAGGCGTAAAGCAGCTTGGCGCCGTGGCGGATGATGCCGCCGTACTCCTGATCGACCCCGGGAAGAAAGCCGGGCACGTCGACGAATGTGACGAGCGGAATGTTGAACGCATCGCACGTGCGCACGAAGCGGGCTGCCTTCTCGGCCGACTCGATGTCGAGCACGCCGGCCAGCATCATGGGCTGGTTGCCGACCACGCCGACGCTTTCGCCATTCACCCGCGAGAAGCCGCACACGATGTTCTTGGCCCAGTGCGGGAAGTACTCGAAGAACTCGCCGTCGTCCATCACTTCGCGAATAACATTGCGCATGTCATAGGGCTGGTTGGCGTTGGGCGGAAGGATGTCGCGAAGCATCGGACACAAGCGGTCGGGTGCATCGGTTGGCTCAACACGCGGTGGCTGCTCAAGGTTGTTGGTCGGCAGGAATGACAGCAGGTAGCGCACGTCCTCAAGACACGCACGCTCATCGTCGGAAACGAACGTGGCGACGCCCGACTTTGAGGCGTGGCTCATGGCACCACCGAGTTCTTCGAGCGTGACCTCCTCACCGGTTACGGTCTTCACCACGTCGGGGCCTGTGATGAACATATGCGACGATTCGCGCACCATGAAGATGAAATCGGTCATGGCCGGGCTGTACACCGCCCCGCCGGCGCACGGCCCGAGGATGACCGAGATCTGCGGCACCACGCCAGACGACTGCACGTTGCGGTAGAAGATGCCGCCGTAGCTGGCGAGCGACACCACGCCCTCCTGGATGCGAGCACCAGCACCGTCGTTCAGGCCGATGACCGGAGCACCGACCTTGAGCGCAAGGTCCATGAGCTTGTGGATTTTCTCGGCGAACACCTCGCCCAAGGCTCCGCCGAACACGGTGAAGTCCTGGCTGAAAATCATGACCTTGCGACCCTCGATTGTCCCCCATCCGGTGATCACGCCGTCGGTATACGGGCGATCATCAAGGGCACTGCCGGCCCGATGGCGAGCCAGCAGGTCGAGTTCCTGGAACGATCCTTTGTCGAGCAGCACGTCGATGCGTTCTCGGGCCAGCATCTTGCCCTTGGCGTGTTGACGCTCGACTGACCGGGGGGAACCGGCGGCGTAGGCCGCCTGCTTACGCGTGTTGAGGTCGTCGAGCTTGGCTTGCATTGCGTTTCCGGCATCGCTCACCCCAACCAACGTAGTTGCTCCGGAAGAAAAGATCGGAAAGAGCATGTTGGGTGCTTCATTCTCGCCGCTCTCGACCGATAGACGGAGAGAAAGTTTGGAGCCATGTCAAGATTTCGTCGTCACCAACCAGAGGTAATGAGGCATGAGGGCGCTCCGCTTGCGGTCGTGCCCGATCTTCTCGCGGGCCGACGGGCTGGGCCAGAACTGGTGCTAATCGGACCCGCTCCGTCGGATCCCCCTCGTTTCGATGTGCTGTCAAAACTGACCGAACTCTGGGGTCAGGAGCAGTCGCTGCTGGGATACCCCGTCCGCGTTCGTTGCGAACAAGCCGACGCATCGGGCTGGGAGTTTCGGCGGGCAACCGAGTTCGTGCTCGACGCCTCACGACGACTTGATGAGGACGACACGACGCTTCAGGTCGTGGCGCTTCGCGGTTTCTGCTCCTCCCACGACCACTGGGCTCGCCTGGGCGGTCAGTACCAGGATCGGCGCCATGAGGACTTCGACCAACTGGGCGCATCCCGCTTCACCGGTGTCGACCACACCGGTTCCCCCGTGTGTGTCTTTCGCTCCGGCCAACTCGTGATTCGCGTCCGCATGACCGGCACCTTGGCCCAGCGTCAGTACACCCGTGTCTACGCCCTGGATGTCTTCCAACATCTCGACTGGACGGCCGTCGAACTCTGGCAGCAGCGAGCGTCCATCAACCACTGACGAACGTTAACGTGGCCGCATGACGTTGCCGTTGAATCCGCCGCTGTCGCCGATGTTGTGCAAGGCCGCCGACGTTTTGCCGCAGGGCGAGGGCTGGCTGTTTGAGCCGAAGTGGGATGGGTTTCGTTGCATCGTCTTTCGTGACGGTGATTCGGTGGAACTCACCAGTCGTAACGAACGGCCCTTCACCCGCTACTTCCCCGAAGTGGTCACGGGGCTGCGCGAACAGCTGCCCGATCGCTGCGTTGTTGACGGTGAAATCATTCTGCCGAGTGCCGACGGACTCGGGCTCGACTTCGACGCACTGCTGCAGCGCATTCACCCAGCCGAGAGTCGGGTCAAGCGGCTGGCGGCGGAAACGCCCGCGGCGTTCGTGGCCTTTGATCTGCTGGCCATCGACAATCGCAACCTGCTCGATGTCACCCTGCGGGAGCGACGGGCCATGCTCGATACCGCCATGGCCAGCGTGACGCACCCCGTCTACCTCGGGCCAACCACCACCGATCGAGCGGAGGCCGAAGACTGGTTCACCCGATTTGAAGGCGCCGGTCTTGACGGCATTATCGCAAAGGGCCTCGATGGTGTGTACACGCCCGATGTGCGGTCGTTCGTGAAGGTGAAGCATCAGCGCACGACCGAATGTGTGGTGGGTGGGTATCGCGTCCACAAGGACGGCCAGGGAGTCGGCTCGTTCCTGCTCGGACTGTTCGATGACGCCGGCAAACTGAACCACGTCGGCGTGTGTTCGGCCTTCTCGGTGAAGCAACGCAAGATCTTCCTGGAGGAACTGGCGCCGTTGACCGAGAACGCGCTCGACGACCATCCGTGGCGGGAATGGGCGGAGGCCGAAGCCCATGCCGAGGGCACGCGTCTACCGGGGGCGCAGAGCCGCTGGAACACCAAGAAGGACTTGAGCTGGGTAGCCGTGCGACCCGAACGTGTGGTGGAAATATCGTTCAGTCAATTGCAGGGCTCACGCCTGCGTCACGGGGCGCACTTCGTGCGATGGCGTCCCGATCGTGAGCCGGGGTCGTGCCGCTACGACCAACTCGAAGTGGCCGCGCCCGTGCGCCTGGACGAGCTCTTCGCCTGATCAGGCAGCGGCGTCGTGGAACACGCGAACTGCGTGGAGATCTTTGAGTTCGAATACCAGTGGGACTTCACCGTCGCACAGGTCAAGGATGACCATGTCGTCGCTGGCGAGAAGAACGAGGGCGGTCTCGATGGTGCCGGAGATGTCTACTTCAATGACGTCTCCAGTCTTCGGCTGGGTGGCGTTGATGCTCATGGTCTCTTGATCGGCCGGAATTGGTCAAGAGTGAATGGTCCAATCGCCCCTTCTTAAAAAGTGCCGCGTTTCTTCGCCAAGGCCTCAACTCTGGACGGGAGGCTTCTACTGCCGATCTCATCGCATATGGCGGCAAACTCGGCTGTGGGTCCGGTCCATCGCCAATCATCCACGGTGCCGACCGGAACGTCACGCTCGACGGTGGCGATCTGACGGAACAAGTACGCGTCGGCCAGGTTGTCCTGCAGCGTGGCCGACAGCTTGGCCGCACCCCGCAACCCGGGCACATCCCACTGCCCGGCCGACGGCGGAATCTGCTCGAGGTGTACATAACGGGCCAGTACAGCCGCCGCGCTCTTGGCCCCCCATCCGGCCAGGCCTGGGAAGCCGTCCGCCGTGTCGCCCACCAGGCCCAGGTAGTCGGGTATCGATTCTGGCAAAACCCCGAAGCGTTCGCGTACACCCTCGGTGTCGTAGATCTCGTTCTTGCGACGGTCGAACTGAAACACCTTTCCGCCGACGCACTGGCCGAGGTCTTTGTCAGGCGTGCAGATCAGCACTCGGGTCACTCGCTCGTCGTTGGCCGCGACTGCTGCTGCCGCGGCCATCGCATCGTCGGCTTCCCACTGCACCATTGACCACACCGTGACGCCCATTGCGGCGACAGCCCGTTCGAACATGGGAATCTGGAACAGCAGTTCTTCGGGCATGCCAGCCGACGTTTTGTAGCCGGCGTACATCTCGTTGCGGAAGCTCTCGATCACTGTGTCGGATGCGACACCAATGTGGGTCACGCCATCGTTCAACATCATCAACACCGACGACAACACGCCAACCGTGGCGCCGTAAGGACCGGGTTCGGGCCGACCGAAGTGCTGACGGAAAAGCTCATACGTGCCATCCACCAGTGAGACTTCCATCGCTACTCCTGCACCAACTCAATCAGGGTGCCAAAGCTGCCCTTTGGATGGATGAACGCGACAGTTGTGCCCCGGCTGCCTGGCCGAGGCGCTTTGTCGATGGGTGTTGCTCCGGCAGCGACCATGCTGGCTAAGGCCACGGCCGCATCGTTGACGCGGTAGCCCACATGGTGCAGGCCCTCGCCCCTTTTCTCGATGGCTTTGGCGACGGGCGAGTCGTCCCGGGTGGGGGTGAGGAGTTGGATGTAGCTCTCGGCCACCTTCAGCAGCGCCTCCTCCACACCATCGCTCTCGACGATTTCCCGGTGTTCGACGGTGGCCCCGAAAGCCCGCTGGTAGTAGTCGATTGCCGCTTCCAAGTCCCGGACAGCGATGGCGATGTGGTCGATCTCGGTCAGCAACATGGCCCCAACCTTACGGTTTTGCCACCGCCTGCAGAAAAAAGGGTCTCCTTCCACTTGACAAGCCACCTCTTGTTAGGGTTACCTAACACTATGGTTCAGACATTCCTAACAGGTCTTCGCGAAGGTTTGGAGGCCGCACTCATTGTTGGCATCATCGTGGCGTTCGTCCGACGCTCCGGTCACCCCATCAGATGCGATGGGTGTGGGCCGGTGTCGGCACAGCTGTCGTGGCCAGTCTTGGCTTCGCCGGGTTCCTCAGCTTTACGGCGCGCGAGCTACCAGGCGACGGCGAGGCAATCTTCGCTGGTATCACGTCGGTGTGTGCCGTGGGCTTCGTCACGTGGATGGTGTTCTGGATGCGGAGCCACGCCCGTCACCTTGCCAGCGACGTGCAGGGCTCGGTCGGCAGTGCGCTATCGGGCGGCGCGTTCGCGCTAGCTGCCGCTTCATTCCTTGCCGTCGCCCGTGAAGGTTTGGAAACAGCCCTCTTCCTGTGGCCCACCGTTCGTGCCGCGGGCGATGGCACAGCCCCGGTGGTGGGCGCGTTCCTCGGTCTTGGCTTAGCCGTGGTGCTTGGTGTGCTCGTTTACAAGCGTTCGGTGAAGCTGAACATGCAGAAGTTCTTTCGTTACACGAGCGTTGCGCTCATTGTGATCGCAGCTGGCGTGCTTGCCCATGCGCTGCACGAATTCCAAGAGGTCGGCTGGCTTCCTGGCGAGGACTCCCTGGCCTACAACTTTTCCTTCAGCGAAAAAGGCTGGTTTGGCAGCCTGCTGAAAGGCACACTCAGCCTCACGCCGTCCATGACCTGGCTCGGCGCAGCCACCTACGTCACCTATCTCGTAGCGACGCTGACTGCCTTCCTCCGTAAGCCGCGGGTGAAAGCGAGCGAGACCGCCTCAAACGAGAACCTCGTCAACGCCTAATTCGGCGGGCGCTCGGAGCGCTTCCGCCGGACGAGTCGGCTGTGGTCTCCAACGGGTGAGACCAAACCCGACTGGTCCCCTGCGGTCAGGCGCGGCAGTCGAGGACGAGTTTGCCTTCGACCCTCTTGGTCAGGATGCGGGCGTGGGCCTCGGCCGCATCGCCGAGGGGGAGGATGGCGTCGATAGGCACGCGCAGACGACCGGCTGCGATTTCGGCGAGGAGGTGGCGCAGGATGTCGGCCTGTTCGGCGGCGGTCTCCCGCAGGCCCGTGTAGCCCTTTACCGTTATTCCCTTTCGATACAGGCCACGCATGTTGAGCGTAACCATTTCGTCGGCGCTGGTTCCGTAGCTGATGAGGCGTCCCTCGAAGTCGAGCGCGGCGATACACGCATCGGTCCACGGTCCACCGAGTGCGTCGAGCACGACCGTAGGCACGAAGCCGTCAAGGGACTCGGCCAGGGAATCGGCATGACACACCACGGCCGACGCGGCACCGTTGGCCAGAATGCCGGCCGTCTTTACCTGGTTGCTGGTCTGGCCACACACAGTTGCCCCCGAAGCAGCAGCAAGTTGCACGGCCATCGCACCGACACCGCCGCTGGCGCCGAGCACCAGCACGCGATCGCTTGCCTTCACTTCGCCTTTCGTGTGGACGGCATGCCACGCGGTGATACCTGCGACGCCCAACGCTGCAGCTTGGGCGAGGTCGGTGCCTTCGGGCAGCGTCATGATCGAGGCGGCCGGAACCGCAGCCTTTTCCGCGTAGAGCCCCTGGCGCATCACGCCGAAGCCGCTGCCGCGAACCAGGACCGGTTTGCCGTTCAGATGTCCCGTGGCCTCGGTGCCTGACGTCCAGGGCAGATTGTCGGTGGCGGTGCCGGGTGCGCCGCGCGTGACCCAGATGTCGAGCGGGTTGACCGAGGCGTAGGCCAACTCGACCAGGGACTCGCCGTCGGCGGGAATCGGATCGGGCACGTCAAGGTCCAACTGGAGGGTTCCGGCGATGGCATGGATTCGAGCAGCACGCATGAGCGCGACTGTAGAAGCCATTCACCTATCCGTGCGACCGGAAGCCTCACCATGATGTGGAGCCACCACCGTTGGGATCGCTGGACAGGGTCGAAGTGACCTCGCCCGGAATGGTCTCAACGGTGCTGTCGGTTTGGGCGTGGGCCGGCATAGACAGCATGACGGTGGCGGCGATGATTCCGACCAAGACGCTTCACTTCATGTGGTTCCTCCAGAACGAACGGTACGGCACCTACGACGACGGGCAACCGCGTTTGGTTCGCATCTTGTTCCCAGCGTCGAGCCGCCCCGCAATCAAACCATCGTGAGCGAGTCCATGATCTCCGCCGCATTCACCGTATCGGTGGCGGTGGACAGCACCGTGAGGGTGGCGACCGTGACAAAGCGCAGGGTCGTTGTTGTCGGCTGGTCAACGAGCATTGTCCACTGGGTGAGCACGAGCGGCTCACCCTTGAACTCGACCACAAATGTGGACGACCACCGCACCGAGGGGCCGGCTAACCCGTTGGCCGCGAGTGGGTTTTCGGCCTGATGTTCAGTGAGCCGATCGTTGCGATCGAAGATCACTTTCGCGGCGATCTCATGGAGGCTGGTTGTCACCGCAAAGCGCTCGGCGTCAACGGTGAGGTTGGATTGGAAGACGGTTCCGGTTGGATCGATAGCGGCGACCAAAGCTTCAGGCGTTTCGACAGTGCGCCAGTGAGAGGGCACATTGATGGTGAACGCAGCCGGCGCGGGAAACGCTTCGCTTGGAAAGGAAATGGTGGTCATGGTTTTCTCCTAGAGGCCGAACACGCCGGCGATATTCTTGAGGATTTTTTTTGGCTTGATCTTGATATCGATCGAGGCGTGGAAACCGAGGCCGAGGGTGGCTCCCAGATCGGCCTTGACGCTCACGTTGTCGAGGGACACCTTGGCCTTCGCATCGAACTGCGCACCGATGCCGTAGGTCACGCCCGCATGGCCTCCCGCACCAACCCCACCGATGTCGATGTTGGCATCGGCGCCGACTTCGCCGCCGACGAAGGCCTTGGCGTCGATACCAGCGTTGAGGCCATCTTTGCCGATACCGAGGGTTGCTTTGGCCTCGGCCTCGGCCCCAACACTGGCATGCACAGAGGCACCCCCGTTGACGTACTTACTGGTCACGCTTCCGCTCGCCCCAACCTCGAGCTTGGCGCTGGCACTGGCTCCGGCCGTTACTTTGACCCCGTCGGCGCCGGCCGACACCGATGCGTCGGCCTTGGCTTTTGCTTTGGCACCAGCGTGCGCTTCGCCACCAAAATTCTTT
>JAYTKG010000358.1:0-4127 GCA_043730435.1 Acidimicrobiia bacterium
GTGCGACAAAGGCCTGCCCGACACGGGATGGTTCACGGTGAAGCGACAAGCCATGACCGTCGACAACCACGAACAGATTGGCGTCTACTTCGGCACCACAAGCGGAGAGGTGTGGGGCAGCACCGACGAGGGCGAGACGTGGCATCCAATCGCGTCGCACCTGCCCGAGATCTACACCGTCGAACCCGCTTCTTTCAGCTGAGCACCATGCCCCGAGTCCGCATCCCCACACCGTTGTTGTCCTACACCAATGCCACCTGGGTGCAGGCCACCGGCGACACGGTTGCGGAGGTGATGGCCGATCTTGATCGCGCCTATCCCGGGCTGAGGTTTCGCGTCATCGACGAGCAGAACGCTATCCGCAAACACATGCGCATCTTCCTCAACAGCGACATCGCCAATGACCTCGCTACCCCGGTAACCGAAGCCGATGAGGTCACCCTCATGCAAGCCCTTTCGGGCGGTTAAGTCTCGGCTGGGTCTGGCACCGACCGGCAGCGTCGGCTAGACATCGACAGGTGATCTTGCGGGGGCAGGATCCGTAACTGAGGGGACACGTCATGACCGCCGTCGAGACCGTTTTACCAACCGCCGCGCTTTCGGGATGGCTGACCGAGTTCAGTCACGCCCTCGAATCGGGCAACATCGACGCCGCCGTCGAGATGTTCGCGCCCGAGAGCTACTGGCGCGATCTGGTGTCGTTAACCTGGAACATTGTGACCGTCGAAGGCCACACCGGCGTGCGCGACATGCTCGAACATTGCCTCGCTCAGGCCGGGCCTTCTGGCTTTCATCTCGTTGGTGAGGCCAACGAAGCCGACGGTGTCACCGACGGGTGGTTCGACTTCGAAACCGCAGTCGGCCGGGGCCACGGGCAGATCCGCCTGGTGGGCGACAAGTGCTTCACGCTGCTCACCACGTTGGTGGAGTTGAAGGGACACGAAGAACCAAGCGGTGACAACCGGGACCGAGGGGTGCAGCACGGCGTGGTGCCGGGCCGAAAGAGTTGGCTGGAAACCAAAGCCGACGAAGCGGCCACCCTCGGCTACACCGATCAGCCCTACGCCGTCATCATCGGCGGCGGACAAGGCGGCATCGCCCTCGGGGCCCGCATGCGTATGTTGGGCATCCCCACCATCATCATCGAGAAGAACCCTCGCGCCGGAGACTCGTGGCGTAACCGCTACAAGTCACTCTGTCTTCACGACCCGGTCTGGTACGACCATCTGCCGTACATCAAGTTCCCCGACAACTGGCCGGTGTTCACCCCGAAGGACAAGATCGCCGACTGGCTGGAGAGCTATGCAAAGATCATGGAGCTCAACTACTGGGGTTCCACCGAGTGCACGAGCGCTGCCTACGACGACGCCACCGAAGAGTGGACTGTCACGGTCGAACGCAAGCACCACGACGGCACCAGCGAGACCGTCGTGTTGAAGCCGAAGCAACTCGTGCTTGCGACGGGGATGTCGGGCCGACCGAACATCCCTGAGATCTCCGGAGCCTCGTCGTTCAAGGGTGACATTCACCATTCCAGCGCCCATCGCAGCAGCGACGTCTACAAAGGCAAAAAGGCCATCGTGCTCGGCTCGAACAACTCCGCTCACGACATTTGTGCGGCGCTCTGGGAGAGCGGTGCCGACGTCACCATGATCCAACGCTCATCCACGCATATCGCCCGTTCGAGCACGCTGATGGAACTGGCCCTCGGCGATCTTTACTCTGAGCGAGCGGTGGCCAACGGTGTCACGACCGAGATTGCCGATCTCATCTTCGCGTCGCTGCCCTATCGCATTCTGCACACCTTTCAAATCCCCGTGTACGAGGAGATGGAGCGAAGAGACAAGGAGTTCTACGACAAGCTCGAAGCCGCAGGCTTCATGCTCGACTGGGGCGACGATGGTTCCGGCTTGTTCATGAAATACCTACGCCGCGGCTCGGGCTACTACATCGACGTGGGCGCATGTGATCTTATCATCGACGGCAGTGTGAAGCTTCGCAGCGCCGTGAGTATCGCCGAGATCACACCGACCGGCGTCGTGCTCACCGACGGGAGCGAACTCAAGACCGACCTCATCGTGCTCGCCACCGGTTACGGCTCGATGAACGGCTGGGCCGCGAGCCTCATATCGCAGGAGGTCGCCGACAAGGTGGGCAAGTGCTGGGGGCTCGGCTCCGACACCACCAAAGACCCCGGGCCCTGGGTGGGCGAGCAGCGCAACATGTGGAAGCCGACCAAACAGGACGCCCTGTGGTTCCACGGAGGCAATCTGCATCAGTCGCGCCATTACTCCCAGTTCCTTGCGTTGCAACTCAAGGCCCGCCACGTCGGCATACCCACCCCGGTCTACGGCATGCCCGAGACTCACCACCTGAGCTAAACAAAGGACACTTGCGCTAACAAACGGAGCGTTTCTTGACAAACTGCCAACAGTCGGCGGCTCATAAAAATCGCCCGACCTGCCGATCTAGCAGAGGTGACGCCCGAACCAAGCCGACTTTTCCGTCGATCCCTCGGCTTTCGCCTGTTCGCGCTCATCCTCGTACCGCTGATCTTTGCGTCGGGGCTGCTCATCGATCGGCTCAACAGTGGTTTCGCACAGACCAAACGGGTGCAGCAACTCGACATGCTCACCCGGGAGACGCTCGCCGGCGGTCGACTGCAGGCGCTGCTCGATCTCGAGCGGAGCAGCGTGATCGGCATCGTCCGCGGCCGATCGCTGCCGGGCGGCCTGGCCGGGTTGAAAGATATGATCGGCATCGATATATCCGCAGCCCAGGTCGAACTGAACCAACTGGTGCAGAGTGCAAACGCTGCGTATCTGCAGGTTGCGACGCCTAGCGACGAGTTCACCTTTCTCATTCAGGAGCGCAACAGTCTGGTTGCTGGCGACTCCACGGCCGGTGGAACCAATGTCGGCAAAATCTACGATGCCCTGAGCGACCTGCTCGGCAAGCGGCAAGATGACCTGAACGCCGAGATCTTGAGCCTTTCCACCGCCGGAGTCGGAGACGAGAAGGAGACGGATGCTCTCCGCAATCATCTGCTCGACGCTCAGGCGTTCAACACACTCGTCACTTCAGTCGGCGACCAGAGCTATCTGCTTGTGCAATTCCTGGCGGACCCCACCACCTTCACCGATACCACCAAGCTCGAATATGCCGACGCAGTCTTGGCCGAACGAGAAGCCGCCAAGCATCTGACGTCAAGCACCGAGGTGCAGAGCGTGCTGATGAACGATCACTCCGACTCCGCTCAGGAGTGGAAGAAGGCTCAGGCACTTACGGTCACCAAGTTCGGTCTGTCCGTCGAACCCGCACCCGATCTCAACATCATCGAGAGCGCGAGATTGGTTGGCAACCTCGGTCTGGCTGCGGCGCATTGGCTGAAGGATGCAACACCGATCTTCGCCGATTTGTCCCGCTCCGTATCCGAATCGGTCGACACGCTCAACACCAAAAGCCGGGCCCAGAGCCATCGGGATTTGCTGCTCGCCGGGGCTGCAGGAGCCGCCGCCCTTTTATGGGTCACGGTTATCTCGTTCTCGCTGATTCGGCCGCTGCGAAAGCTCACGAGGCGAGCGGCACACATCCGCGACGGCGAATTCAACGACCCCCCGATCGGTGCGATCGGCCCGAGGGAGATCGCCGTTCTGGCCACAACGTTCGATCAGCTCAGCAGCAACCTGCAGTTGGTCGCCCGCCAGACCGAAGCACTCGGCGCCGGTCGTCTCCAGGACGATGTGCTGCGTCAGCCCCTACCGGGAAGTTTCGGCGTCAGCATGCAACGCTCCATCGAACAGTCAGCAGCAATGACCGAACGCCTCGCCCATCAGGCGCGGCGTGACGCCATGACCGGACTCCCCAACCGCGCGGCAGCGCTGGAGCGACTGCAGGAAGCTATTGATCGTTCGGCGCGATCCGAGCAGGCAGTTGCGTTGCTGTTCTGCGATCTTGACGGCTTCAAGGTCGTTAACGACACCTATGGCCATGCGGTGGGCGACGCAGTATTGAAGGAGATCGCCATGCGACTCTCCGGCCAATGCCGCGGTGCCGAGATGGTCGCTCGCCTCGGTGGCGACGAGTTTGTAGTGATCGCCGAAGGCATCGACAACGTGACCGACGCA
>JAYTKG010000359.1:0-7828 GCA_043730435.1 Acidimicrobiia bacterium
GCATCGGCCCAGTCGGACCAGTCTTCTGCGGGGCCCCAGTCGGCAATCTGGCCGATGGCCGACTCGTCCAGGCTGAGCGGTTGGTCGGCCCAAGTGACAGCATCTTGTGCGGAAGCGAGGCGAGCGAGGTGATGCTGGAGTGCATCGCGCAATAATTCGGATTTGTCGATACCGAGTTGATCGGCCCAGCGTTGTGTTCGGATCGCCTCGTCATCATCGACGCGAAAACTGATCATCGTCATACGGGAATGATACACCGTATGACACCGGCTGTCGCCGTTGATGCTGCCTTGTTTGTCGAGACGGAATGGGGGATGGTCGAATTTGGAGATCGACCTCGAATAAGCCACATCAACGTGGTCGGTACACGGTCGCACGATGGTCGAAGCGATCGCCAAGCATGAGATTCGGCGGCTTCGCGACGTTTGAGCCAGAGCGCCCGGGGGGTGTATCACCGTTCAATTTGGTGATACACTTCTCCCGTGGCTACTACTCGCCTGCGACACATCATTACTGAAACAGACCAGGTTGCAGCCGCAATTGATCGCTTGCTCACCGAGCTACCCGGGGCTTCACGAGCCGACGCCCTGCGCCATCTCATCATCACCGGAGCCGAGCTGCAGCAGGCACTGCGAGACAAACATCAACGGCGCGTACGAGAGTTGGCCGGTGGGTTCCCGGGCCTGTACCCGCAGGGCTACCTCGACGACCTCCGCGCAGAGTGGCCAGCGTGATCATTCTCGACGCGAGCGTGATCATTGCCTACCTCGACCCGAACGACATTCATCATGAAGAAGCCGTCGAAGAACTTGCTCGGGCAAGCACCCCGTTCATCGTTCACCCTCTTACGGCAGCCGAGGTGTTGGTTGGGCCAACAGCAAAAGGTCTCGCCGATCAGGTCTGGCACACCCTGGTAGAGATTGGTGTCGTCGTCGATGACATCCCTGTCGACCCGCATCAACTCGCACGCATCCGCTATGTAACAGGCTGCAAGCTTCCCGATTGCTGCGTGCTCGCTAGCGCATCGTCACATAGTGCCCGCATTGTCACCTTCGATCAGAGGCTGGCCCGGGCAGCGGAAAAGCTGATGTAAACACGGGCTTCGCCGTCAGGGTGAACCGTGTTCGTCAGTTGACGAAACGGTCCGTTCCGGCCCAGTATTGGGCGCGAATGGCCTTTTTGTCAGGCTTGCCAACTGCCGTCAACGGGATCGCGTCGACGAGATCGATCGACTTTGGCGCGTAATGCGAACCCTTTTTCTTGCTTCACGAGAGCGATCAGTTCGTCAACATCAACGGTCTGTCCGGATCGAGGAACGACCACTGCTTTGACGGCTTCTCCCCAACTATCGTCAGGGACGCCAACGACTGCAACCGCTGCGACCGACGGGTGGCGTGAGATCACGTCTTCCACCTCGCGTGGGAAGACATTAAAGCCGCCCGACACGATCATGTCCTTGGTTCGGTCGACGATTGTCAGAAATCCGTCTGCGTCTTCGCGGGCGACGTCGCCGGTGTGCATCCAGCCGTTGGCAAACGCCTCTGCGGTCTCGTCGGGCCTGTTCAGGTAGCCGCGCATGACCAGAGGGCCGCGTACGCAGACCTCGCCGGCTTCGCCTGTGGGTACTTCGTTGCCGTGTTCGTCGAGCAAGGCAACTTTGGCCCACGGCACCGGCCGTCCGCACGATGCGAGCCGCTCGAGGTCATCAACAAGGTGTTCCTCTTTGCGCAGCATTGTCAGCACCATCGGGCACTCGGTTTGCCCGAAGAATTGGAAGAAGATCGGACCGAGCTTGCGGAGACTGAGCCACTCGTCGAGGTTGGCCCAGCTGGCACAGTCGAATCCTGGACATGGGTGCCAGTGCCGAGTGTGCAGCACCCACTCGACCGACCATTCGCGTTTGCCTACATTCGGCTCGATAGCGCAACGACTCCCCTGTTGCATGCCGTTGACGTCGGGTCACCGTCCGCGATGTCGAACGGGATGCGGGTTGCGCCGCGTTGGCGAGGCACACGGATCGGGCACATCACCGACATCTGCTGTTTCGTGCCGGGCGATGTTCCGATGGTGGAGGGTCACGATCTTGGGCCGGCCACATCCCCGGTCGAGATGATGGCGTACGACGCCTCGATCACATATCGCAACCCGGTGCCGGCGATGGCTGACAGAGCGCGCGATGCCAGCCGCGAAGGTCGGCTACTCGGCCTGCAGTGTCCAATCTGCAAACGGATCACCGTCGGCGGCGACCGTCCCTACTGTGCTGTCGACGGCGTCGAACTTGGGCCCGATGACGAGATTGACCTGGCCGACCGGGGGACCGTTTCGAACTTTGTGGTGGTCACTCCGGTGCAGTTTCCGGGCCAAGCCGAGACTGAACCGTTTGGGTGTGTGTTCGTACTGCTCGACGATTCCAACGTGGTGCTCGCATACCAGCAGACGATCGAGTTGCCAGCAGCAGAACTGCGAGTGGGAATGCGGGTGAGTGCCGTTTGGGCATCTCCGGGTGAGGCTGACGCGGTCAGTGGCATCGGTCGCTCGATGGGCGCCCTGCTTGGCTGGATGCCCAACGGCGAGCCCGACATTGATGACCCCGACCTAGTCAACCGGATCTACTGATGACCAGCGACGACATCGCGATTATTGGCTGGGCGCAAACGCCGATGGAGCGGCGCACAGATCAGACCGAAGCCCAGATGCTGATGCGGGTAATCACCGACGCGCTGACCCACTTGGCCTCACCCGCGCCGATGTCGACTTCACCTGTCTCGGGTCGTGTGACTACATCACCGGTCAGGCGTTCTCGTTCGTGCTCAACCTCGACGCGATCGGGGCCTGGCCACCCAAGCACGACTCGCATGTGGAGATGGATGGCGCGTGGGCACTGTATGAAGCCTGGCTGCGACTTCATGAGGGCGATATTGAGATCGCCGTAGTCACGGGATCTGGACGTTCGTCAACAGGTGATCCCGCGCTGATTTATCCAATGGAGATGGACTCGCCCCTGCGCGGTCGTAGCGACGTCGAGCTCATCATTCGGCCCTTCGGATTCCGGGAATCCGCCCATTTTTGGGGATTGCGTTCGAATCCGGACGCAGCCTTTCGTTTGCACGCCCTCGTTGGAGGAACCCCCGCGTATCGCGATTTTGGCGGTCATCCACCGATCGATGGTGACATTGATCGGTGGGTCGTCGGCAATGTTCTCGATCCTGCCTCGCCGTTGTTTCGCGAAGGCCGAGTCGTCATCGCCGAGGATCCAGCGCTTGCCGAGCAAAGTCTGTATTGGGGTGTGCTCGGCGCTATCGCTGACGGAGCTCGCCATCGCTCAGAAATAGCCGAAGCGCTCGGACGGCCGCCAACATCACTTGCCCATGCTCTGGCGGTGGTTGTTGACGCTGGTTGGGTGTTGGCCGAAAGCGACCCGTTGAAGGATCGAGGCACCACGTTCCATATCACTGAACCAATCGTTCGTCTTCACCGACTCGTCATCGAACCACACGAGGCTCGCCTGACTCTGCGCCGCGACCCGGACGCAGTTTGGCAAGATGTCTTGCCTCTCGTCCGCACGCAAATTTACGGAGTTCACCTTGAACACCTCGCCAAGGAGTGGATCATGGCCCACGCCGCGCCGGAGACCCTCGGTGGCACCCCAACGAACGTTGGGTCGTCGCTGCTGACCAACGGCAAGCGTGGCGAGCGGCGAAAACTTGATCTCGTTGTCACGGAGCAGACGCCGCGTGGCGGTACGCGGGTACTGGCCATCGGCGAGGTGAAAGCGGGTGTCGAACCGGTTGGGCTCGATCAACTTGTGCGCCTCGAAGCATCCGAAAGGTCGTTGCGGGACGCCGTGGTCCAACCGCTGAAGAAGTTGCTCCTTGCCAGGGCGGGATTCACCGTAGAGCTCATCAGAGCCGCCCGAAACCGGCCGGATGTAGAACTCATCGACCTCCAACGCCTTTACGTTGGCGAATAGGGGCACGGCGGTACACCAACAACACGATTCATATACGTACGGCTGCGTATGAAAACATCGAGTTCAACGTCGACGTCAAATTCACCACGCGTCACGAGTAGATGGAGCCGTGATGGACATTTCTTGCGCATTCGCCACCTCGATGGATACACCCGAGCACGTGGCCGCGGCCGAAGCGCTTGGCTATCGACGGGCGTGGCTCTACGACTCGCCGGCTTTGTATCCCGAGGTGTGGATGATCCTCGCCGAGTGCGCCAAACGCACCTCCACGATCGAGATTGGCCCAGGCGTCGCTATTCCCTCGCTGCGTCATCCAATGGTCACCGCCGCCGCAATCGCAACCCTGGCCCAACTCGCGCCTGGCCGCGTCAACGTCGCCGTCGGATCTGGCTTCACCGGTCGCCTGACGCTCGGCCAGAAGCCGCTGAAGTGGGCGTTCGTGCGTGAATACGTCATGGCGGTGCAGGGGCTACTTGCTGGTGAGACCGTCGAGTGGGAAGGCGCACCGATTCGGATGCTGCACCCTGAAGGCTTTGGTGCGCCGCGCCCGCTGCGTGTGCCGATCATCCTCGGTACCAGCGGCCCCAAGGGCGAAGCCGTTGCGCACGAGATCGCCGACGGGGTGTTCACAACAAACGCAACAAACAAGTTCCAGCGCTGCTCTGTCCTTGCCTTCGGAACCGTTCTCGACGAGGGCGAAGATCCGGGTAGCGATCGCTCGATGGCCGCCGCTGGTCACGCTGGCGCGCTGATGTATCACGGTGTTCATCTGATGGGCGGGGTGACCTCACTGCCGGGCGGCGACGTGTGGCTTGCTGAGCTGGAAAATTTCCCCGAACGCGAACACCATCTGGCAATACACGAAGGGCACTTGATTTATGCCAACGAGCGCGATCGACTTGTGGTCACAGGGGAAACACTGGCAATGTTCGGCAGCGCGCGAAGCGCGTCGGCGTGGCGCGAACAGCTGGCCATGCATGAGGCCGGAGGCGCAACCGAGATCGCCTATCAGCCCGCAGGGCCTGACATTGCCGGTGAGCTGCGACGCTTCATGGAGATGGCCAAGCGTTAAATCTCCTCGATCGGTCAGGCGAGCATCGCGACCGCCACGATGATCGTGCACGGCAGAGATGACCGAACAGTGCACTTCGAGAACGGCCTGCAACTCGTCTCAGCGATTCCGAACTCGCGGCTCGTCCTACTCAACCGGTGTGGCCATTGGGCCCAACTCGAGCATGCCGAAGAGTTTAACCGGCTCGTCGCTAACTTCGTGCGCTTCGCCACGCCTGCATGAAATACTTGCCCTGGCCTGCCAGGTTGCTTGGGTCACGTTGGTTCATTGGTGTAAACAACAGCGCCCCCAAGATGGGGGGAGGAGTGGCACGCCAAGCCAACTGATACGGGGTTGCGCTGGCGTTCGGCTGCCCGACCCGACAGTTGTAGATAGCACTCCAGCATTTGCGGCACGCCGTGCATCCGCCCGTTGCCGAGCGCGCCGCCGCCGGAGAGTACGGGGAGACCATCAGCCGTATGACCGTCGATTCTGCCGTCCTGCACGAACCGGTGCGCCTCGCCGATCGGGCAGAAACCGAGGACTTCCAACCATAGGTACACGAACGGCGAGAAGCCGTCGTACAGCTGGGGCAGATCGGTTTGCTCTGGCCCGACACCAGCAGCAGTCCACAGTCGTCGAGCGGTCTCGCGGCCGGTGTCGTACAGGTCGTCGAGTGGCCAATGGAGCGGTAGTCGCCGCTTGGTTGGGTGGCCGGCCGCGATGCCCGAAATGTAGACGGGGCGGTGCGGGAGATCGGCGCCGCGCTCGGCCGAGGTCAGTACGAATGCAGCCGCGCCGTCAACTGGGATGTCGCAGTCCAGTCGCCCAATCGGATCGGCGAGCAACGGTGCGTCAAGGTATTGCTCGCGGTTGAGCGGGCGCCCGTACCAGTACGACCACGGGATTCGTGCCCCGTTCTTGCGGGCTTCGACAAGAACGGTTGCCATTGCCTCGCGGGAGGCGTTGAAACGTTGCAGATACTCGTTGTAGGTCAGGCCGATCATCGCCAGGGGACCGAAAAACCCCTGGGGGGCCGTCCACTGCATCGGCCCGGCTATGCGGGACATCGAGTTTCCGTGGTAGCTGCCCGTTGGGTTGTGCAGCGCCCGGTGGACGACGACGTAATCCGCGGCACCCGAGACGATCGCGTTGACGGCCAGGCTGAGGGATCCGGGCAGTTGCCCATTGCCCTGGAAACCAACTGCATAGCGCGGGTTGGTGCCAAGGCGTTCGGCGAGCCACGTGGACGTGACGACGCTGATGCCGTCTTCGACATTGTGGCTGCCAGCCGACGGGAGCATCGCGCTGGAAGCGAATCCGTCGATCTGGTCGATCCGCAATCCTGCGTCGGCGATGGCTTGACGCGCCGTCTCGAGGGTGACGCTGCCGAGAGGCTGGTCGGCGTGCTGTCGAATAGCGCTGTGCGCATACCCGACAATCGCGACCTTGTTACGACCGGCGAAGCCGCTCATCGCGCGGCCTGCTCAGTACCTGGATGAAGGGCAAACGCCGGCACAGCGACTTCAGGCGCGAGGTCTTCAAACGCGAGTCGGACGCGGTTACCTACCCGCAACGGCGCGTCGGGGCCGTTGATGAGTCGACCAATGAGTCGAAGTTCGTCCTGAACATCAAGTTCGACATCCACAAGGACGAACGGGACGTCAGCATCGAATCCGGGCAGAAACGATTGCCGAATGACTACCCACGAGCGGACGGTTCCATCGCCACTGACCTGCTCGAACCTGAACTGCGGGTCGCCGTGGTGGCATTGCGGGCAGATGATGTCGGGTGGATGGCTGAACTGTTGACAACGCGAGCATCGCGCAATGGACAGATCATGCTGTGCCGCGGCCGCCCAATAAGGTGCCGATTGGGCGTCGGGCACGGGGAGGGGTCGCGGAGCCGTCACGGGATCACTTTGGCATCCTGGAGCGCAATGATCTCGTCCCAGGTGTAGTCAAGCTCAAGCAGGATTGTCTCGGTGTGTTCGCCGTGCTCGGGCGCGACGCGCAACGCCGGCGGCTGCTCATCGAATTGAACCGGGACCGTTGGTAGGCGGTACGACCCTCCTGCGTCCATGGCGACCTCACCGATGTACCCGTTGGCGATCACCTGCGGATCGTTGAGCACTTCCTCCACTGCTTGTACCGGCGCCCAAGGAGCGTCGAGCCCGCGGAGAAGGTCGTTCCACTCCTGAAACGTTCTCGCGGAAAAGACCTCGTCGAGTGCCGCCACGCACTCAAGCCCGTGCTGTAGCCGAGAATGGTGGTCGACAAACCGCGGGTCGTCGCGCAGGTCCGGTCGTTCGACGATGTCGCAAAACGGTGTCCAATATCGATCGGACTCCAGGAACACCAATTGGATATGCCGCCCGTCTTTCGTCCGGTACGAGCCAACAACTGGGCTGACCATGCCACCCCGGCCCGCTGGGGCGCGGGGTGTATGGCCCTGCAGCGCCGACAACAGGTCCGACGACAACGTCCACATCGCCGCGCCAAGCAGAGACACATCGACGATGGACCCCGCGCCGGTTCGAGTCCGCTTCAGCAACGCACGCGATGCCAAAGGCCAACGCCATTCCAGCGTTGCGATCACCCATCGCACCGCGTTGGGTAATGGGATAATCCCGGTCGGCTGGTGTGAGCACGTGGGCAACGCCGCCGCGGGCGAAGAAGGCTGTCGCGTCATACCCGGCCATGCCTGCGTCGGGTCCGCGCATGCCGTAACCGTTGCCCCGCGCATAGACAAGCGCCGGGTAGCGCGTGCGCAGCTGATCGGCATCCAGTCCCAGGCGCTGCAACGCA
>JAYTKG010000360.1:0-15335 GCA_043730435.1 Acidimicrobiia bacterium
TCTCGCCGACCGGATCGGGCAAGACGCTCTCAGCCTTTCTGTGGGGTATCGATCGCTTGGTCACGTCGCCGGTGCCAGAGGCCAAGCGCCGCACCCGCATCCTCTACATCAGCCCGCTGCGCGCCCTGGCGTTCGACGTGGAAAAGAACCTGCGGTCACCCATCGTCGGTATCCGGCACGCGGCCGAGCGACTGGGTGAACCTTTCAACGAACCGGTGATTGGTGTTCGCACCGGTGACACCTCGGCCAAGGATCGCGCCGCCCTCATACGACGCCCGCCCGATCTCTTGATCACCACGCCCGAGAGTCTCTATCTCATGCTCACGTCGTCGGCCCGCGAGACGCTGGTCGGGGTGGAAGCTGTCATCATCGATGAGATCCACGCGTTGGCGCCGACCAAGCGCGGTGCCCACCTGGCGCTGTCGTTGGAGCGGCTTGATGAGCTGTGTGACAAGCCGCCGCAGCGCATTGGTCTGTCGGCCACACAACGTCCGTTGGAGGAGATCGCTCGGTTCCTTGGCGGCTTCGCGGAGCCCGGCAAACCTCGCCCAGTCACGATCGTCGACGCCGGCATTCGCAAGCCGCTCGACCTCAATGTGGTCATCCCGGTCGACGACATGGGTGACCTTGGTCAGCCGGCGATTGGAGAGGCGCAAATGCGGTCCGGTAATGCGGCCTCCGCGCTTGGGTCGCCCTCACGCAACAGCATCTGGCCGTCGATTTATCCTCGGATTCTCGAGCAGGTGATGGCGCACCGCTCCACCATCATCTTCTGTAACGCCCGACGTGGTGCCGAGCGATTGGCGGCCAAGTTGAACGAGCAGGCGATTGAGCTCGGCTATATGCCCGAGGGTGGCGAGGACTTGGTGAAAGCCCACCACGGCTCGCTCGCCCGCGAGCAGCGAGTCGTGATCGAAGACCAGCTCAAGCGGGGTGTGCTGCGGGCACTGGTGGCGACGTCTTCGCTGGAACTCGGCATCGACATGGGTGCCGTCGATCTCGTCATTCAAGTGGAGTCACCGGGTGCAGTCTCCCGAGGGTTGCAAAGGGTTGGTCGTGCCGGGCACTCGGTTGGTGAGCCCAGCAAGGGCACGATCTATCCGAAGCATCGCGGCGATCTCCTGGAAGCAACGGTGGTCGCGCAGCGCATGCGTGGCGGCCTCATCGAAGCAACGCGATACCTGCGCAACCCGCTCGACGTGCTGGCGCAGCAGATCGTCGCCCATGTCGCCATGGATGAACGCGCCGTCGATGACGTGGCCGCCATGGTGCGACGCTGCGCCTGCTTCGCCGACCTGACGGACGACGTGTTCGCCGCCACCCTCGACCTGCTGGCCGGCCGATATCCGAGCGAAGAGTTCGCCGAGTTGCGGCCGCGTCTGGTGTGGGATCGGGTGGCCAACAAGCTGCGCGCTCGGGACGGCTCGCGACGTTTGGCCGTCACATCGGGCGGCACCATCCCAGACCGCGGCTTGTTCGGCGTGTTCCTTCCCGATGGCGCACGCGTCGGTGAACTCGATGAGGAAATGGTCTACGAAAGCCGGGCGGGGGAGTGCTTCGTGCTTGGCGCATCCACGTGGCGCATCGAGGAGATCACGTTCCAAAAGGTGATCGTGACCCCTGCGCCAGGACAGCCGGCCAAGATGCCGTTCTGGCACGGTGATCGACCGGGCCGACCCCTTGAACTAGGTCGGGCGCTCGGAGGGTTCGTGCGCGACATGCGCGGCCGCGACCCGCATGCCGCGTTCGACGAGCTGGTGGCCAACTACGGGCTTGATGATCTGGCTGCCAACAACGTCGTGCTCTATTTGAACGACCAAGCAGCTGCAACCGGCGTCGTGCCCGATGATCGCACCGTGGTGGTAGAGCGGTTCCGGGATGAGATCGGCGATTGGCGCGTCTGCATCCTCACGCCTTTCGGAACGCCGGTGCATGCGCCGTGGGCCATGGCCATCGAGCGCCGCCTGGTTGAGCGCTACGACCTGCCGGTGGAGACGATGTGGGGCGACGACGGGATCGTCATCCGCCTGCCGGAGTCGGCCGATGAGATCCCGCTCGAAGAACTCATGATCGACCCAGCCGACATCGACGAAATGGTCGTGTCGACGCTGCCAACGACCGCGCTCTTCTCGTCCCGGTTTCGCGAATGCGCGGCGCGGGCATTGCTGCTTCCGAGGCGTCGTCCCGATCAGCGCACACCTTTGTGGCAGCAACGCCAACGTTCGGCCGGACTGTTGCAGGTGGCATCGAAATACCCCGCGTTCCCGATACTGCTGGAGACGACCCGTGAAGTCATTCAGGATGTCTTCGACGTACCAGCGCTGCGGGAGGTGCTGACCGATCTACGCAGCCGCAAGATACGGGTCGTCAGCGTCGACACGCCGAAGGCGTCACCGTTTGCGCAGAGCCTGCTGTTCAACTGGATTGCGTCGTACATGTACGACGGGGACGCGCCGCTGGCCGAACGTCGAGCCGCTGCACTGTCGCTCGATCGCGATTTGTTGCGTGAGCTTCTCGGTGCCGAAGAACTGCGTGAGCTCATCGATGCCGACGTGCTCGCTGACCTCGAACTCGAACTGCAGTGCCTCACCGAGACTCGTCGGGCTCGCACCGCCGACGAACTCCACGACGTGCTACGCAAACTGGGCGACCTCACCCTCGACGAGATCGACGTGCGCTGTGACGGGCCGGGTGCGACGTGGATCGCGGAGCTCTGTCGCGGGAAGCGGGCTATTGAGGTTCGCGTCGCCGACGACACCCGATACGCCGCGGCAGAAGATGCGGCCCGTTTCCGCGACGCGCTCGGTACCAACATCCCCATGGGCCTGCCCTGGGCGTTCACCGAGCCGGTTGATCGGCCGCTTGAGTCGCTGGTCGCCCGCTATGCCCGCACCCACGGGCCGTTCGTCACCACCCAGGTGGCCCGTCGGTTTGGCATCACGCCCCAGGTTGCCGCCGGCGCGCTGCAGGCCTTGGAGACCGATGACCGGCTTGTCGTCGGCGAGTTCCGTCCAGAAGGTCGCGAGCGCGAGTGGTGTGATCAGGACGTGCTTCGTCAGCTCCGTCGCCGCTCGCTGTCGAGCCTGCGCAAGGAGATCGAACCGGTAGAGCCGGCCGCGTTCGTCCGTTTCCTCGGGGCTTGGCAGGGCATTGGCGCCAACCGTCGCGGCCTCGACGCGCTGGTGGAAACTATCGGAACGTTGCAGGGCGCGGCCCTTCCGGTCGCCTCCTTGGAAAGCGAAATTCTGCCTGCCCGGGTTGTTGGGTATCGCGGCGCCGATCTCGATGCACTCGGCACATCAGGCGACGTTGTGTGGACCGGCGCCGGTCGCGACAAGGTGCGGCTGTACTTCCGTGATCAGATAGCGCTGTTGGCTGCCCCGGTGCCGCTTGATGACCGGCCGACCGATCCGTTGCACGATGCCATCCGGTTGCTATTGCAACAACAGGGTGCCTGCTTCTGGCCGCAACTGCTGGCGGCATCGTCGACATCGACGGAGGCAGAGTTACTCGCGGCGCTCTGGGACCTGGTGTGAGCCGGCGAGATCACCAACGATTCCCTCGCTCCCTTGCGCGCCGTCGTAGGCGGGGCGGCAACCAAACGGCCGGCATCGTCCACTGCGAAGAGCCGCCCTCGGCCTGGGCGACTGACCCGCCTCGGACCACCCGCCGGCTCGGGCCGATGGAGTCTTGTGGCGGCCCTGCTAGAACCAAAACCGTCGCCTACCGAGGCTGCGTTGGCCCGAGCCCAACAGTTGCTCGAACGCCACGGCGTGCTGACCCGAGAGGCAGTCAACGCCGAAGGCATCGACGGCGGATTCACGAGCGTGTACGGGATGCTGAAGGTGCTCGAAGAGCGCGGCCAAGCCCGCCGCGGCTACTTCATCGCCGGGCTCGGGGCTGCTCAGTTCGCCCTGCCCGGTGCGGTTGATCGCCTTCGCAGCGCCCGTGGCGACGACCCAGCGCTTGCACCGCTCGTCCTTGCCGCAACAGACCCGGCCCAGCCCTACGGTGCCGCTCTCGGCTGGCCCGACTCGCCCGGACGACCGTCGCGCCTCGCGGCCGCCGTGGTTGTGCTGGTCGACGGTGACGCCGTGGCCTGGTTCGACCGACGGAGCTACAACCTGCTTGCGTTTGCCGGCGCCGCCGACACCGACGACTGGATCGACGCGTTGGTCGCCACCGTGAAAGACGGTCGCTCACGCTCGCTGGAGATCAGAAAGATCAACGGCGAGTCCATCAATGACAGCGATATGTCGGCCCGGCTGCGCGCGCGTGGGTTCACGGACGGTTACAAAGGGCTCGTTATCCGCCAAAACTCTCAACCAAAGGTCTAGCGTTTCGAGCGTGCCGGAGGGAGATACCATCTATCGAGTGGCTGCGGCACTACGCGCGGCGCTGCTAGGGAAGTCCCTGTTGTCGTTCGAGACAACGCGCTACTTCGGCGTGCGTCCGCAGCTCGGGTCGGTCATCGAACGGGTCGATAGCTCGGGTAAACACCTCGAAATCGGTTGGGACGACGGCACCGTTCTGCACACGCACCTCCGCATGAACGGAAGCTGGCACCTCTTCCGCATTGGCGAGACCTGGAGCAAGCCACCGAAGCAGGCCCGGGTGGTAATCACGGTGGAAGGATTCGAAGCGGCGTGTTTCAATGCGCCGATCATCGAGACGTACCGGTCTCACGACTACTACTGGCACCCTGGCCAGGGGCGCCTCGGCCCGGACCTGTGCAGGCCGCCCGTCAATGTCGATGACTGCGTCTATCGCATCGACCGCTTTTGCGAACCGGACCGCACCGTGGCCGAGACACTGCTCGATCAGCGCATCGCCTGTGGGGTCGGCAACGTGTTCAAGAGCGAAATCCTGTGGTCGTGCGGCGTGCATCCCGATACGTGCATTGGTGCCATCATCGATGAACAGCGCGCCTTTCTTATCGAGACGGCTGCTCGCTTCCTACAATCCAATCTCGACCTCACCCAACGCACCACCATCGGCGGAGTGCCCGGCGGACTGGCCGTGTATGGCCGCTACCGCAAGCCGTGCGCTCGCTGTGGCGAATCAATCGAAGTGGCCCGTCACGGTGAGAATGCCCGCGTCACCTACTGGTGTCCGGGCTGCCAGTTATACATTCCGATGGAGCGCGCCGCCGCGCCTGCGCCGTCTGCGAAGCGCTCGGGCCCCCGCTGGTTCGGTCGCCCGGTGTCCGCCGATGACGAGCAGCACGGGGACCCCGACAGCGATCGGCTTCGGCCTGAGCGCTTGCTTGTGGCTGCGGGTCGGAGCGAGCCGCCTCAGTTCCACGACCCGTTGCTGGCCCGAGCGCGAGGCTAGGCCGCCCGCTCAGCTCCCGGCGCGCGCAGGATGGAAAGTAGCGGGCACTGAATCCGCACGATTGCTATCGCCGTCCCGCCGGTAGCGGCGTTTGTGTTGGTCCGCTTCTTTGCGACTTTTCCTGCGTGGCCATGAGCACTAGCTCACTTTGAGCTGGAGGCATCGTGGCGAGCCGTCGCCCCGCACCGTTTGACGCTGTCGGAGACTTGCTCACTCTGCGCGCAGCGGGCATTCTGCGCTGATGCCGGATGCCCAGATCTGCCGTCGATGTGGAGGTCAAGTTGCATCCCCGACTACGGGACCTTCGAGCGAATGCATTACGTGTGCTTCCACTACGAGTTCGAGCAATAGGTGTTTACGAGACGGAAGGTCACTGGGATGAAAAGTCGCAAAGAAGCGGACCAGACAAGAACCGGCACCTACGGCACCGGCGGTCTGATCGCGCCCGAGCACCCGGTCGAAGGTGCAGCCCAGTAGCGCGTTAGTGCGGCGCGAGGCCGGCGTCGACGAATCGTTTCTTTGATAGCTCGATTTCGCGCAACGCTGCTTTGCGGCCTTCGAAGCCCTGCGTGTTCGACATCTTGCCCGGCTCGAGGGCCTTGTAGACGTCGAAGAAGTGTTTGATTTCTTCGAGCAGTTCCTCGGGGAGGTCGCGCAGATCCTGCACTTCTTTCCAACGCGGTTCCTTGGGTGGTACGCAGATGATCTTGGCGTCGCCACCGGCTTCGTCCTGCATCCACATAACGCCAACCGGGCGAGCATCCACCCAGATACCGGGGTAGACCGGATCTTCGAGCAACACGAGCGCATCGAGGGGATCGCCATCATCGCCGAGCGTATTCGGCAAGAAGCCATAATCGGCCGGATAGGTCGTGGCCGTGAACAAACGACGATCAAGAAAAACGTGGCCAGTCTCGTGATCTATCTCGTACTTGTTGCGGCTCCCTCGCGGGATTTCGATGACGACATGGATGCAGCCTTCAGACGGTTGACGCGACATGCGCCTCATCGTGTCACGTTCGGCCTCGAAGCGCACCACGCCGAACAGCTCATCTTGCCGTCCGTGTGACCAATGACATTGCTCCTTCCGAATTGCCGACGGCCGCGCACACTCTTGTGACGTATCCGATCAACGGGATCGGAACGGAGGAGGAATCATGTCAACTCGCATCACCGTCACCTCGACCGAACTTCGTGACACCGCCACCCAGATGACCACGTCGGGTGCCCAGATCAGCGCCGAGCTGAGCCGTCTGCTGAAGCACGTTGAGGAGCTGACCGGCAGCTGGACCGGTCAGGCATCAGCCAGCTTCAACGGCTACTACACCCAGTTCAACCAGAACTGGTCGAAGTGTGAAGAGGCCCTCAAGGCCATTTCAACCATGCTGAACGGTGCCGCCACCAGCTACGACGACGCCGAGTCGAACGTGGCCTCCCGCTTCTCGGCCTGACCTCTAGCCGGCCCGACACGACGCGATCGGGGCCACGGGGAACACCCGTGGCCACCGGTCGCTTCGTCGTTTTCTAAGGGCCGACGTACAGGTCACGGCGCCACACGAAAAACGCGATCACCAACTCAGGCTTCTGCTTCAGGGTCACCTCCCGGCAGTCCTCGAAGTCAGCAGGAGTATCCGGCCATCAACCACGCCCCATGATGCGTTCAACCGCGATCTCGATCACGACACGATCATCGCGCTGTTTGGGTTCCCGGTAACGCTCCGCGTAGGCCCGCACGCCTCGCTCAATACCCGGCCCTTCGGTCACAAGTCGCACAGGCCCTTCGAGACTGAGCCAGCGGCCACCATCGACCTGTCCAACCGCCGCTCGTCCACCGCGTGCCGCGTTCAACGCCTTCTGCGCCGTGGCCCACGTGATCACCCGGGCGACGCGTCCGTCGACGTCATAGGTGAACCCAACGGCCACCACGTGCAGTCCGCCATCGGCCCGCATGGTGGTGAGCGTCGCCAGATGCCGCTCGGTAAGAAACGCCAAGATCTCCGGCGACAAATTGGCAAGATCATGCGCCATACCCCGAGACTACGCATGTTGCTCGTCACGCCAACACTGCAACCGCAACCTTGACGTCCCGGCCTCGTGGGCCCTGATGCGGTCGGAGGAAGTTCCCGGAACGCAGCACGCGACAGCGCGCGGCGGTTAGACGGCGATGGCTTGGAGGATGTCGAGTTTGCCGGCGCGGCGGGCGGCGCCGATGGCGGCGGTGACGCCGAGCAGGAAGGCGGCGAAGAGCGCCAGCGAGAGCTGGATGATCGGCACGGAAATGATGGTGAAACCCTGCTCGCGTAGCACGCGCACGATGGCGATGCCGGAGCCGACGCCGATGACGATGCCGACCAATGCACCGTAAAGCGCGATGACCACGGACTCCCAGCGGACCATGGAGCGGGCCTGACGCCGTGCCATGCCAACGCCACGCAGCAGGCCCAGTTCACGGGTGCGTTCAATGACCGACAGGTTCAGGGTATTCCACACACCGACGCCCGCGATGATGATAGAGAGCGCGAGCATCACGAACACGAAGCCAAGGAAGCCGTTGACCTGTTTCATGACGAAGGATTTGTACGCGGCTTGATCGAGCACCTTTGCCGTCGGGTAGGCCTTCAGCGATTCCTTCAGACCGGCTTTGATGGTGGGCTTCGACTGACCGTTGGCGCCCTTGGCGATCACGAAGTTGTCGAGTTTGAGTGTGATGGCCTGATCCCACGTTTCGAGCGAAATGATACGGGTGACGCCTTGAAAGATTCCTGCGGTCTTGGCTTCATCGACGATGGCCGAGATTCTCAAGGGCTTCTCTCCGGTGGCGAAAATGATGGGGAAATCGTCACCGACCTTGAGCGAGTACTTGGCCACCTCTTTGTCGCCCAGCGCGATCGTGCCCGGCGCTACGTCGCTCATCTTGCCGACCTTCATGGGAACATTGATCACATCAGCAATGTGAGCGACATCGACCGCGGCGATTGCGTCTTCACCCTTCGGATCACGTGCAGCCGGTGCCCCACCGAAGGCGATCCGAACGGCAGCCGCCGACGAAATGCCGGGAGTCTCGCTCACTTTCTTGGCGACGTCGCTGGTGAAACCGAGACCTTGCGCGAGCACGACGAAGTCACCCTTGAACTGGCCTTCAACGGTGTTGTTGAGCAGCGCCTTGAACGACGATGCGAACACCAGCAGGATCGAAACGATCGAGAGGCCGAGCGTGAGGGCGATGCCGGTAAGGGCGGCCCGGCGGGGTGAGCGGAGCACGTTCTGCTGCGCGAGTTCGCCGCTGACACCGCGCCGGGCCATGATCGGGCGACTGATCTTGGCGAAGTACGTGAGGAAAAGGGGAGCCAAGAATACCGCTGCGATGAGGGCCAGCGCCGCGCCGATACCGACACGTTTGGCGGCCGGATCGCCAGACTTGGACAGACCATCGATGAGCGAGGCGAGCGACAGGGCTGTCACCAACCCGCCAAGCGCAATTCGTAGTTTCGACTGCTTCTGGACTTCGATTGCGGCCTCTCGCAGTGCGGCGATCGGGGCGATCTGCGAGGCCCGCCACGACGGCAAGACAGCGGCCAGCATGGTGATAAACGAGCCGACCAGCAAAGCCACCCAGATGGTTCGAGACTTCAACACGACCGACCCGGAGGGCAGCGAGAAGCCGAACAGCCCGATGAGCCCCTTCAAGCCCTGCGCTATACCGATACCGACCACAACGCCGATGACCGACGCGACGACGCCGATCACCAACGCTTCGAGCAGAATCGATCGCAGCACCTGGGCTCGGCTGGCACCGATAGCGCGTAGCAGCGCCAGCTCTTGACGACGTTGGGCGATGAGGATGGCGAAGGTATTGGCTATGACAAATGCCCCGACGAACACGGCGAGGTACCCGAATATGAGCAGTAGCGACGTGACGCTCGACAGGCGTTTGCGCAACTCGCTCTGCCGTTGCGCTGCCGCAGCCACACCGGTGATCGCCTCCACTTTGGGCTTGTTGAATACTGCGCCGAGGCGAGTGGCCAGTTCGTCCTGCGTCACACCCGGCTGGGCCACGGCGAGCAGCTGATCAAACCCGGGTTCGATGCCCAGCGCCTTGGACGCGTCGCCGCCAAAGCCGACCGAACTGACCCCGGCCGCACTGTCGGCCGTTCCGAACCTGGAGATACCAACCACCGTGTAGTCAGCGACCGGTCCGCTGGTAAGCACGGGCACCTTGTCGCCGAGCGCTATCTTGCCGATCTTGGCCGTGGTGCGGTCGATGACAACTTCGCCCTGCGCCGCGGGTGCTCGACCCTCGGCGATACGGAACGGATTGACGCGCTCGTCGTTCGTCCAATTAGTTCCGAACGCTGGCTTGTTATCGCCACCGATCGGCTCGCCCTTGGCGTCCAGAACTTGGGCGTAGGCCTGCACGTAGCCACTAACGAAGTCGACACCATCGATCTGCCGAGCCCGGTCCAGCGCATCGATAGGCAATCGTGGCGGAGCGCTACGGAGCCGACCTTCAGCATTCGCGACGGGTTGCACGACTACGTCGGTCCGGGCGTACACACTGCCGAACAAGTCATCGAACGTCCGTTGCAAGGTGTCGGTGAGCACGTATACGCCCGAGATGAATCCGACCCCGAGGACGATCGCCAGCATGGTTCCTACCAGCCGACTCTTGCGCTGCAATAAACCTTTCAGCGCTACCCGGAACATGACTCTTAGCTCGCTGCGAGGGCGGCCATGATGTCGGTCTTCGATGCCTTGTAGGCGGGAAAGACCGAGGCCAGGACGCCAGCAAGCGCTCCAAGCAGTGTGACGATGAGAAGCTGCACGGGCGGGATCGAGATGGTGTTGAAGCCGCTGTCACGGGCAGCACGGATGATGGCCGCACCGAACGCAACGCCGATCACGAGACCTATCACCGTGCCCAGTACCGAGATCAAAACCGACTCCCAGCGCACCGTGGAACTGGTCTGCTTGCGCTGCTGACCAATGGCGCGCAACACGCCGAGCTCACGGACTCGTTCCAAGATCGAAAGCGACAACGTGATGGCGATGCCGACCAGCGCAATGATGATGGCAAGGAACAACAGGATCGATACGAGCGCCAGGATCTGATTGACGGCGCCGCCCTGGCTGTCTTTGAACGTGGCCCGGTCCTGCACCGTAAGCGTTGGGTACGCCTTCAATTGCTCGGTGAGCTGCTTACCAACCACCTTCTGGTCGGCACCTTCGGCCAGCTTGAGTACGAGCGCAGCATCCTGAGTGACCGAAGGAACACGGGTGTTCATGGTGGCGGTACCGACGAGATATTCGGCGTTGATGGCATCGTTCTTTTCGAACAGGGCAGCGATCTTGAGTGGCACCGGGCCGGTCTCAAGCGAGGCGTTCAACACCGTACCCAGGGTCCAACCCTTCTTTACCGCTGTCTTGGTGAGCACCGCCACGTTGTCGCCGCCCAGGTCAGTGATCTTGCCCTCGACCTTGCCAAAATCGAACAGGTTTCCAACCGTCTTCGGGTCGGCACCAACGAGGGCAGCGCGCTTGCCGTCGACAGCCATGATAGCGAACCGCAGACCGGTGGTATCGCCGATGCCGGCGGTGGCGCTGACCTGCTTGGCCAGATCGGCGGACAGACCCGACGGTGAGCCTTGCGAGGCGCCGCGCACGATGTAGTCAGCGGTGAATTGCTTATCGATGAGCTTGTTGACGCTGGCCTTCACCGACGCACCAACCACGAGGAAGAACGCAACCACGGCTACGCCAATCGTGAGCGCAAGCGAACTTGATGATGTACGGCGCGGGTTGCGAATGGCGTTCTCTTTGGCGAGCGTTCCGGCCATCCCGCGCAGCTTGGGAAGCGGAGCGCCGAGCACGCTCATGATCGGTTTCACCAGCACCGGACCCACGATGGCGACACCGGCGATGACGGCGAGGAACGCCCCGCCGACGCTGTAGATGCCGTTGTCTTTTGCGGTGAGGCCGAAGAAAAGCAGCACGCCTCCTAGCACGATGACGAGGGCACCAATGAGGCTGCGGCTGCGGGAGTTGCCCGTCGTATCAAGTGCGGCACTACGGATGGCAGCCACCGGTGGGACCCCGCTGCCCTTGATAGCCGGTACAAGTGCGGACAATACGGTGGCGAGCATGCCGGCCAGGAAGCCGATCAGAATAGTGCGCGAGTTGATGATGAGACCCGATGACGGAGGGTTCGACCCGAACGCCGCGAACAGTCCTTTCAGACCAATGGCAGCGAGCACGCCAAACCCGAGTCCGAGAAGTGAACCAATCAGTCCGATGACGACCGACTCGGCCAAGACCGAGCTGAGCACTTGGCGGCGGCTGGCACCAACGGCGCGGAGCAACGCCAGTTCTCGTTGGCGTTGCGCAATCAGGATGGAGAACGTGTTGTAAATGACGAACAGGCCAACCAAGAGCGCGATAAGTCCGAAGCCGAGCAGCACCTTGGCGAACACGCCGATGAAGTCCTGGAATGTCTTCGAGGTTTCGTCGCTGATCTGCTTGCCGGTGACCACATCATATTTGGGATCGGCCAGCGTCTGCTGCACGGAATCGCGCACAGTCACCGCAGACGAGCCGGGTGCAGCGACAATGGCGACCTCATTAAATCCGTCCGTACGACCAGCGAGTCGGAAGGCGGTGGCCTCGTCGAACATCATGTCGAGCGTGCTGCCATCCGCCGTGCCGAAGCTGGCGATGCCAACAACCGTGAACGTCTCGGGCTTGTCTCCAACGGCTGCTCGTAACGGATCACCGACCTTGAACGAACCCTTCTTGGCCAGGATCCGGCTGATGACGACCTCGCCGTCCTTCTGCGGGGCGCGACCCTCGGCCAGTTGGTAGGGGTTGGCTTTTGAATCGAACCAGTTGCGACCGAAGGTTGGTGGACCGATTTCGATCGGCTTGTTGGTGTTCTTATCGAGCACGCTCATGAAGATCTGGATGACGCCTTTGGCAGTCGCCACACCGGGCGCCTTGCCAACCGTGGCGAGCACCGACTTCGGTACAAGGTTGCGGGCGCCGCTGTCGAAGGTGTCGGCGTCCGTGGCAACCTTCTGGCCGCGCACAACGGCGGCGGTGTCCTTGTAGACGGTGCCGAACAGATCACCGAAACCCTTCGAGATGGTGTCGGTAAACATAAAGGTTCCGGTGATGAAACCGACCGATGTCATCACGATGATGCCGAGCAGGCCGAGCTTGACCTTGCGGGCCCATACGCTCTTCAATGCCAGCTTCCACATATCAGTCGCCCAGCCCACGCATCTTGTTCAGGATCTTCTCCGCGGTCGGTTCGGTCATTTCATCCACGATGTTGCCGTCTGCCAGGAAGATGACGCGGTCGGAATAGCTAGCGGCGCCCGGGTCGTGGGTGACCATCACGATGGTCTGGCCCAGTTCCTTTACCGCTCGGCGCATGAACGACAGGATCTCGGTGGAGGACTTCGAGTCAAGGTTGCCGGTGGGCTCGTCAGCGAAGATGATGGCTGGCTTGCTGGCCAGCGCGCGGGCGACGGCCACACGCTGCTGTTGGCCACCGGAAAGTTCGGACGGTCGGTGGGTCAAGCGGTTGCCGAGGCCGACCGTGTTCACCACATTGTCGAGCCATGCCTGGTCGGGCTTTCGGCCGGCCAGCGACATCGGTAGCACGATGTTCTCGAGCGCATTCAAGGTGGGCACCAGGTTGAACGACTGGAAGATGAAGCCGATCTTGTCCCGACGCAGCTGGGTCAGACTCTTTTCGTTCAGCGTGGAAAGGTAGGTCTCACCAATGTAGACATCACCGCCGCTCAACCGGTCGAGGCCGGCAACGCAGTGCATGAGGGTGGACTTGCCCGAGCCCGATGGGCCCATGATGGCGGTGAACTTGCCTTGCTCAAAACCGACGCTCACGCCGTTGATGGCGCGGACTTCGCTCTCACCCTTGCCGTAGATCTTGGAAGCATCGACCGCGCCGGCTGCCATAATGGGGCCAGCCAGGGTTGCCGTAGCAGAGGGGAACGTCGACATGGTGGGGTCCTTATCCAAAACTTGGTTATCGCACGGAGACGGTGGGGGTGTCGTCCATCTCAGGGATGATCGGGAATCCGGCGCCGCCAGGCTAGGCCGGATCATGCCTCGTTTGCTCGCTACCGCTCCCTGCTCTCAGACTCGCTTCGCTCAAACAATGCTGCGAGCCAGCGGACCGTGCAAAGTCCGGAGAAGCTTGCGGGATTGCCGAGCGTCAGCGAGAACGAGTACCAGGAGGGTAGCGGCCAGCGAGGTATTTACGCCGCGAGGGCGGCCATGATGTCGGTCTTCGATGCTTTGTAGGCGGGGAAGACGCTGGCGGCTACACCGGCGAGGGCACCGAGAAGCGCCACGGCCACCAGTTGAACGGGGGCGACCGAGATGCTGTTGATACCGGTGCTGCGAGCGGCACGAACGACCGCCATGCCAAACCCGGTACCGATCACCAAACCAAGCACGGTGCCGAGCACCGAGATCAGCACCGACTCCCATCGCACGGTTGCGCTGGTCTGTTTGCGTTGCTGACCAATCGCCCGTAGTACTCCCAGTTCTCGCACTCGTTCAAAGATCGACAGCGAAAGGGTGATGGCGATGCCGATGAGAGCGATGATGATGGCGAGCACGAGCAGCGCTGACACCAACGCCAGAATCTGATTGACCTGAGCCCCCTGGGCGGCCTTGAACTCCGCTCGGTCCTGCAGCTTCAGGGTGGGGTAGTCATTGAGCACATTGGTGAGGTCGGTCTTTGCAGCAACGGGATCGGCACCCTTGGCCAGTTTCATCACGACCATGCTGTCCTTCAGGTTCAACGGATCGTACGTTGTGATGGTCGACGTGCCGAGCACATAGTTGCCGAGCGTGTCTCTCTTTTCGTAGAGCGCCACGACCTTCAGCGGGGCGGGTTTGCCGCCGAGCTGTGCGTTGACAGTGGTGCCAAGCGTCCAGCCTCGTTGCATTGCCACTTCACGAAGCACGGCAATGGAATCGCCGCCAAGGTCGGTGAGCTTGCCGTCGACCTTGCCGAAGTCGAACAGTGATCCAACGGTGGCCGGGTCGACCGCCACCGCGTCTTTGCTCTTGGCATCGATGGTGAGCTGGGTGAAGCGAAGCCCTGATGCTGTGGTGATGTTCTTCACGGTCGACAGCCGCTTGGTGACGTCGGTGGCGATGCCGTTGCCTGTGTCATCTTGCACGATGTAGTCAGCGGTGAACTGCTTGTCGATCGAGGTGTTGATGCTGGTCTTGAGCGACGAGCCAACCACAATGAAGAAGGCCACGACCGATACGCCGATGGTGAGTGCCAGCGAACTTGCCGAGGTGCGGCGGGGGTTACGGATAGCATTTTGGCGGGCCAACTTGCCGGTCATACCTCGCAGCTTTGGCAGTGGGGCACCAAGCACGCTCATGATGGGTTTCACCAGCACCGGGCCGAGCACGGAGACGCCGACCACGATGGCCAGGAATGACAGGGCGGTATAAACAATCCCGTTTTTCGCGGTGGTGAGTCCGACGGCCAGGAGTGCGGCGCCGCCGGCCACGATGAGCGAGCCGGTGAGTGACCGCAGCCGCGAGCCGCCCGACGTGTCCAGCGCGGCACTGCGGATGGCGGCGATAGGCGGGGTAGAGCTGGCCCGCATGGCAGGGAAGAGGGCCGAGGCAACAGTGGCGACGATGCCGACAACAAGTCCGAGCGCGAGCGTGCCCGGGGTGATCACCAGCGGAGTATTTGGTGTCTCGGCGCCGGCGGAGTTGAAGAGGCCCTGCAGACCCTTGGCGGCAAGCATGCCGAAGCCAAGGCCGAGTGCCGAACCAATCACACCAACCACCACCGACTCGCCCAGAACCGATCGAAGTATCTGGCGGCGGCTGGCCCCGACGGCTCGCAGGAGAGCGAGTTCTCGCTGTCGCTGAGCGATGAGAATGCTGAACGTGTTCGAGATGACGAAGATGCCGACGAGCAGCGCAATCAGTCCGAACCCGAG
>JAYTKG010000361.1:0-5920 GCA_043730435.1 Acidimicrobiia bacterium
AGAAGTTGCCGCGAGTACTGATGTTGGTGGTGACCCAGATGGGAACCGTGGCACCCGATACGGGGTTGAGCTGGACCGCAAAGAAGTACTCATTCCACGCAAAGATGACGCAGAGCAACGCTGTTGCGGCGATGCCCGGAGCAGCCATGGGCAAGATGATCGATGTCAACTGGCCCCGCAAACTCGCGCCGTCAATCTCGGCTGCTTCGATCAGTTCACGGGGGACCTCGGAGAAGAAAGAACGCAGCATCCACACTGCAAGAGGCAGGTTCATACCCGTGTAGAGAATGACCAGCACCAGCTTGGTGTTCAGCAGGTGGAACTGTTTGGCCAAGATCCAGAGCGGGAGGATGGAAGCGACCAACGGCAAGAACTTGGTGGAGATGAAGAAGAAGAGCACGTCGCGCCATTTCGGGACCGGACGGATGGCCAGCGCGTAGGCCGCCGGGATGGCGAGCAGAAGCACAATGATGGTTGAGCTCACGACGATCACCGCTGAGTTCGAAAATGCCTGCCCGAACGACAACAGACCTCGCGTACTTTTGGTGACTTCGCGGTAGCGATCGAGGGTGGGCGTGAAGCTGATCTTGGGGCTGGTAGCGGCTTCCTGCTCGGTCTTGAAAGAGCTAAGAACCATCCAGGCAACGGGGAAGAAAAACAGCGCCCCAAAGACCCAGGCCATGAGCCCGAAGACTCCGTTGACCCAACGCTTCTCGCCGACGGCACGTTCTTTGGTCATGCGACGTCCTCTCCCTTCAACAGACCGGACAGCACCCGGAGTGAAATCGTTGCGATGATGATGGAAAAGATGACGACCACGATGCTGTACGCCGACGCTGCGCCGAAGCGCCAGCCGCCGCCAATTGATTCTTGGAACACGTAGTAAGGAACGTTGGTGGAGCCGGGCCCGCCGCCAGTCATGACGGCCACATGGTCGAACACCTGGATGAGATAGATGGTGCCGAGCAAGATGCCAAGTTCCATGTAGGGCCGGAGATGAGACAGCGTGAGTTGGCGGAAGGTGGCAAACGGGGTGGCGCCATCCATCTTGGCTGCCTCCAACACGTCAGCCGGTTGGCCCTGCAGGCCGGCCAGCATGATGAGCATCATGAACGGCGTCCATTGCCAAATGAGTGTGGCCACAATGGCCCACGTTGGGTAGCGGGATACGAACTCAATGGGCGTGCCGCCGAAGAGTTTCACCAGCCAGTTGATGACGCCGTAGATGGCGTTGAACATCTGGTTCTTCCACACGAGCCCGGCCACCACCGGCATCATGAGGAACGGTGTGATGAGTAGCGTGCGCACGAAGCCCTGACCGAAGAACTTCCGGTCGAGGAGCAGCGCTAAGAGCGAACCGAGGATGAGGGAACCGAGAACGGCTGCCACCGTCATCAACACTGTGATACCGGCTGCTTCACGAAAGAAGCGGTCACCGATCAGGTCTTTAAAGTTGGTGATGCCGACGAACTTGCGAGGGCGGGGTGGAACGATCTTCCAGTTGGTGAGGCTATACCAGATGCTCATCAGGAACGGGATCTGCGTGAGCAGCACCGTGAAGATGAGGGCTGGCATCAGAGGGAGCCGCCGACGCCATGAGTTGTTGACCTGACCGACCACTGCCGGACTCTTCGAACTCATGACGTCGACGATTACCTTCCTAGGGGAGAAACCTGATCAGGGAGAAGATCCTCTCCCCTGTGAAGCTCTACTTGATTGCCTTGGTGGCAATCTCCTGACAGGCCTTCAGCGCTGCGTCGATGTCGGTCTTGCCAGCGATCACGCTGGAGAACAACTCGCTGCACTTGTTGCCAACGTCCTGCCATTCAGGAATACCGACGAACTGCACGCCAGGCAACCCGGGACGCTTGGTGGTGCCGGGGTTGTCAATCGGCGCGGCCTTCATGGCGTCGAGCGTCGGCTGGGCAAAGGCAGCGGCTGCGGCCTTGTACTCGGGGATCTCATAGGTGGACAGGCGAGTTCCCGGCGGGATGGAAGCCCAGCCGCCCTTGGTCTTGGTACCGGCAGCTTTGATGTAGTCCGGACCGGTGGCAAAGGAGAGGAACTGCCAGGCGAGGTCCGGCTTGGTGTTGGACTTAGGGATGGCCAGTGACCATGCCCACAGCCAGCCCGATGCCTTGGTCTTGTTGACCGGGGCGAGAGCAAAGCCGTTCTTGCCCTTCACCGGGCTGTCGTTGGCCTCAAGAAGGCCGGCGGCAACTGTTGCGTCGTACCACATGGCAACCTTGCCGTCCTTGTACTGCGACAGGCACTCGTTGAAGCTGGCATTAGCGGCATCCTTCTCGCCCGCATCCTTCACTAGGCCGGTGTAGAAGCTCAGTGCTTCTTTGAACTCTGGCTGATCAACCATGGCCTTGTCAGGCGAACCATCGGCCTTGGCGGTCCACCACGTGCCGCCGTAGGTGTTGAGCACGGTGGTGAACGCTGCAGCCATGTCGCCCCAGCCGGGCTTGCCACGAAGGCAGATGCCAGCGGTGTCGGGCTTATTGACCTTCTTGGCAATGTCGGCAAGTTCGGCCCAGGTGGGAGCGGCCGGCATCTTGACGCCAGCAGCCTCAACGAGGTCCTTGCGGTACATCACGAACGAGGACTCGGCGTAGAACGGCGCCGCGTAGAGCTTGCCGTCAGCCGACAGACCGTTCTTCACCGACGGGATGATGTCGTCGAGCTTGTATGCCGCATCCTTGGTGGCGAACGGGGTGAGGTCTTGGATGAAACCGCTCTTGCCGAACTGCGGGGCTTCGTACATACCGATCATGACGGCATCAAACTGCTTGCCGCCGGCGGCAACGTCACGGGTGGTGATCTGGCGAAGTTCACCTTCGGGCAGCAACGTGAAGTTGACCTTGATGCCGGTCTTCTTGGTGAACAGCTCGGGCGTGAGCTCGGCGATGTCCTTCATCTGCGGGTTGTCGACGATGGCGACGTTGATCTCGCCCTTGTCGGCCATGGCAGGAGCCGCGGTGGTGTCGGCCGGCTTGGCGGTCGTTACTGCTGCCGGGGCTGCGGTGGTGGCTGCGGCCGGGGCCGCCGTCGTTGCGGCTGCTACAGCTGCGGTGGTGACGGGGGCGGCCGTCTTGGCTGAACTTCCACAGCCCGCTGCGATAACGCCGGACACTGCGACGAACGCAAACAAGCTCGTTCGTTTTCTTGCCCGACTCTGGGCACTTCTCATGGTGTCTCCTCTGGGTCATAAGGACACCGGAGGTGCGATTTCCCCCCGGAATGGGGTCATCCTAAGTTGGCTTTGTGTTGATATTCAAGATATCTGTCACATTTTCCCAAGAATATTGGGATCTTGTATGTTGACTTGCCTTCGTTTAGCGTGCCGGGCGTGAATGCACCCGACCTTTTGCGACTCCACGCATCAACCCTTGGAGCCATCGCCAGTCGCGGCGTGCCCGTCCCCACGTATGACCGCTCCCACCTGCAACCGCGGATTGTCCACATCGGTGTTGGCGGCTTTCATCGCGCCCATCTTGCGCTCTATACCCATGAGTTGGCCGAAGCCGGAAGCGATTGGGGCATCGTGGGTGTCGGTCTCTTGCCGCAAGATAAGGACATGGCCAGGGTGCTGCAGACGCAGGACGGTCTCTACACCCTTAGCGAGAAAGGAAACGGTGAGCCGACGCCTCAGATCATCGGCTCACTTCTTCGATTCCTGCACTCCACCGAGAACGACGTTAAGTTTCATAATTTGATTGCATCTGCAACGACATCGATTATCTCGCTCACCATCACCGAGGCTGGGTATACCGAACTCACTGCGGAACAGCGCGCCGCTGGCCAGACGACATCGCTTGATCGGCTGGCTGCGGCCCTCGAGCAGCGTCGCGTTCGCAATAGCGGTCCGGTCACCATTCTCAGCTGCGACAACCTGCCCGGCAATGGAACGGTTGCCCGCCATGCCCTGCTCGCCGCGGCGTCGCGCCGCAGCGACAATCTGGCCGAATGGGTCACCGCCAACTGCACCTTCCCGAACTCGATGGTGGACCGAATCACCCCCGCAACTTCGGACGCCGACCGGGCATGGCTGCGCGACAACCGAGGCATCGACGACGGATGGCCAGTGGTGGCCGAACCCTTCCGCCAGTGGGTGATCGAGGACAAGTTTGCGGCCGGACGCCCCAGGTGGGAAGACGTCGGCGCGCTCTTCACCGACCGGGTGCACGATTGGGAACTCTACAAACTTCGCATGCTGAATGCCGGGCACTCTTGTATGGCGTACTTGTCGGCCCTTGCCGACATCACCTTCGTCGACGAGGCAATGAGCAACCCCGCCGTGCACGCCTTTCTAGTTGACCTGCTCTCCAACGAGTCGGTGCCGACGCTGACCGAGATACCCGGCCATCCGCGGGAGGAATATGTGGCGAGCGTTCTGGAACGGTTCGCCAACACCGGCGTACGCGACCAGATTTCCCGACTCTGCGAGAACGGCAGCGCCAAGTTCCCAACGTTCCTTCTTCCCACCATCATGAGCAACCTCGAGCGGGGCGGCCCCATCATTCGCGGCACCACCGCGTTGGCGGGCTGGGCCCGCTATCTCGGTGTGGTTCCCCCCGAACACCAGTCGTTCGATGCCACCATCGACGCGGCACGGCACTATGGCGCCAAGGCGCTCACCGACCCCGTCTCGTTTCTCGAGTATGCCGAGGTTTTCCCCACGGAACTCCGTGGCTCGAAACGTTTCGGCGCCGCCTTCACTGCGGCGTATCAATGCATCGACCAGCACGGTCCGCTCGCAGCAATGGCGATGCCCGAGCACTAATATCGGCGTCCACGCGGGAGGCGAGGCCATGAGCGTTCAGAGCAGTCGAAACGGAAAGCTTCAGCACAACCGGCAACACGACATCTATCTGCTTGCCCTGAAACACGGTTCGGTCGACGTGTCGGAGCTCGCCGAACGGTTTGAGGTCACTACCGAGACCATTCGCCGTGATCTCTCCGACATGCAGGATCGTCAGCTGCTCCGCCGTGTGCACGGTGGCGCGGTACCGATCGAGCGGCTAAATCATGAGCCCATGGTCGCAGCCCGCGACATGCTCAACGCCGAAGAGAAGCTCCGCATTGCGCAGCTCGCCATCGCTGAGGTGCCGCGGCAGGGTTCGGTCATTCTCGATTCCGGTTCCACCGGTCAGCGCCTGGCCGAAGTCTTTCCGCTCGACCGAAACGTTCATGTCGTCACCAACTCGTTGATCTCGGCCATCACCCTGACACGCCGTGGCATCAACGAACTCACAGTGCTCGGTGGTGGGGTGCGCACCAACACGTTCGCCATGATCGATGCCAGCGCGGTCACCGCCGTTCGCCAGATGCAGGTCGACGTGCTGTTCATCAGCTGTGATGGCCTGTCGTTCCGCCGAGGGCTCACCACCCCGTATCGGGAAGAGCTATTCATCAAGCGGGCCATGATCGAAAGTGCCCGACGGGTCGTGGCCATTGTCGATCAAAGCAAGTTTGGCAACGGCCAGATGTTCAGCTTCGCCTCGCTCGACGAGATCGATGTGTTGGTTACCGATTCACGGGTCGACGACGACACCGTTGGCATCCTGGCCGGGCATGACATCGATGTCCGTCGTGCGTGAGCCCAGCGGTATTCCCACCCCTTCCGACCTCGAACGAATTGCCATCGAAACGGCCAATGCCGCGTCGGAAATCATCCGTGCGAGCTACGGAACGGCCACATCGCTACGCAGCAAGTCCTCACCCACCGACATCGTCACCCAGACCGACATCGATTCCGAAAACCTGGTACGACAGCTGCTCAGCGCCGCCACGCCACATGCCGGTTTGCTCGGGGAAGAAGGAGGTGGCACCAACCCTGGTCAACCATTGCAGTGGATTATCGACCCACTCGACGGCACCATCAACTTTCTCTACGGCGTACCCATTTTCGCAG
>JAYTKG010000362.1:0-5836 GCA_043730435.1 Acidimicrobiia bacterium
TCACCGGCGATTGCTTCGGCAGTCGCCGATTTGCCAGTGCCAGAGGGACCCGTAAAGAGAATAGACCGCCGTGGTTCGATGCCATGCGCATGAAGCGCAGGGCGTGTTCGTTGTTCGTCCAAGATGCCCAAGACCAGTTCGCGCGACGCAGAAGCAAGGACGAGATCATGTAACGATCGCTGCGGCTGTCGGATGTTCAGCAGCGGCGTCTCGTCGCGACCTTTCGGCAACGGACGAAGCGTGGAAAGCTGCGTAGGACGCCGCGTCCGTACCGGCTCGTCAAGTATTGCTTCAAGCTCGTTGGCCAGCAGATCGTGGCGTTGGCGGCGAGCGTCTTGGATAATGTCCTCAGCGGCCGAGCGGAAGCGCTGCTCATCGCCCTCACGATGGCTTCGCAGCAACGCTTTCACTTGTTCGCTTCGAGCCATGAGACAATCATAAGCGTAAGGGCTCGGCCTCTCAGCGCTTAACCTCGGAAACGGGGGTCCTCCACGACAGCCTCCTCATCCGAACCGAATTTGTGGCGAACGTAGGCACCCAGACGATTGAGCATGGCTTACTACGACTGCGCGCGGGTGCCGCCAGCGCCTCGAGCAGGAAATTGCCCGTAGCGACGAGAGGCCTTACGCGTATAGTCATCTAACCGGCGGCGGTTCACGGAAGCTCGGTTCTAAGGGGCGAAACCAAAATGACAAACAAATACGAGTTTCCCCAAGGGCTAGATTCTGCCCACGAACGCTATGACGCCGATTCCGGAATCGTCGGTAGTGCGGGCGACATCATCGAACACCGTTGGCCGCAACGCGGCCGCGAAATTGCCAACTTGTTCGCGGGCGGGGCTGGTGCCTGGCGTAACGTTCGGCTTCTTGCGACCACGGTCGCACCGCACCGATCGATTGCCGAGCGCGACGAGCGCGACCCCCTGACTACGGAGAAGGGCGAAGTCGCAGCAATGGCAACCCTCATTGTCGACGGGGCAACTGAAATGTTCCTGGGCTTAGCTTCAATGTATTGGGCACACGAGCGTTTCCCGGTGACCCGCGCCGACACACCAGTTACTCGGTCGCTGCTCGAGCATTGCGGCAAGTTGTGCTGGTTGCTCGAGAGCGTAACTACCACTGACCCTTTTTCACAGAGTTCGGTCGACCAACGACGGAATCGAATCGGCGGGCTTCGAAGTGAACTCAAGCGCGGTCATCTCGATATGGCCACCGAATCTGGAAAGATCATCGATATGGAGCGCCTCCATGCTGAAGGCGTAGTTCGAAACGGAGAGCGACCGGGAACAGCGCTAGCAGCTTCAGCGGCTGTGCCGAATTTCACGGCATTGGCAGAACTCGTGGAACGCCTTGTGCAGACCACGCTGACGGGCAGATCGGAGGATTCGACGGCACCATACATGCGGCTGTCGAAGTCAGCGCATCCCACTATTGCAGGTCTCTTTTTCGACTCGAAGCCCGTCGCGAATGGCCACGATCGAGCATTTGCTACCGATCTGGAGAGCACAGAATTCTTGGCCCTCCGCGCCGCACTCTGGTGGCGCTACGCGGTTCACCTGTGCGCCAAGTATCGCGGGTTGCAGGAATTCCCAGCATTCTCTGAATTCGGGGTCGAAATTCGGCGACTGTTCCCCGATTGATGAACGCCAGCACTGTCGGCGCCGGAATCGCTGTTGTGGTTCGGGCTTCTCTACGCAGCGACATCAAAGAAAGAATTCAGGGCCCCGCTCATAGCCGCTTAACCTCGGGCTTCGGTTTGGTCACTTGCCGAGGTCACTGAACAACTCAGTGGCGGTAGGACTTGTGTCGCTATGTCCAGGGGTCGGTTTCCCAAAAAAGGTTGGAACAAGTTGGCGGCGAACCTGGGCACGCTCGGTTGGGTCGAGTTCGGCGAGAAAGTTGCCAACGTTGCTCAGCTCGAGCTCACTCGATCGCAGCTGTTGGGCGAAGTTGCGATGGGCCGAGGAATGAACTGCGAAGTATCGTGCGATGGCACCAAGGGCTGCGATCGCCGCGAGCTTTCCGGGGACAACGGCCCACGGGTTCAAATCCCAACGATGGATCTTCGACACGTATTGCATCACGACCGCGCCAACTGCACCAAGGACAGCGGCGACGCCGAACCCTACGGACCACCGCTTGTTGCTGTTTGCGGCCTTGTCTTCGATGTCGGCCTGATGGCGGTACCCGACGCTCAGCGACCCGTCAGCGGCCAGTGAGAGGGTCCGTCTCAGTTGGGACAAGAGCCTCTCTGCTTCCCTGTCTAGGTCGGCGCCACGTTCGACAATTCCTCGGCGTTCTTGTTCGATGGCGTCAATGAGTGCCTTCTTGATCGTGTCGAATTCCGCGGCCCGGGAATTCTCAAGTCCGTCTACACGGCCGTCGAAATCGGTTAACAGCCGGTCCAGCTTCGACTCGGCTTGCGAATGACTCGCCTCGATTTCCTCCGCCAATGACTTACATCGTTGAAGCTCAGTCACCATCGCAGCGTTCACCCCGCTTGCGGTGAGGAGGGCGGTCAGAACAACCCCAGCTCGCGTGTTTCCAGATCCTGCGACCGCCACAAGACCCCGCACCGAGTCTCGCAGTGGCTCGATCAATGTGAGGTAGTGGGGACGGTTCTGATCGAGGTAGCGCGCTGAGTCGAGAAGCTGCTGGCAGGCGGCTTCAAGGCCACGAGCCAGCGAGCCTTCGACGAGAACTGGTTCGATCGTCCCAGCGGCGACCTCTGCAAGTACGAGTAGCTTTCTCACCGAATCGACATCGGCATCGCTCGTAGCAGCTGCCAATTCTATGTCGAGCAAGGAAATCTTTGCGAGCGCTAAACCCGCGGCGCTGTTAGGACCGAATCGCTCGATTGTCGAAATCGTCTTGCCACGTGGAGCCATACCCGTCATTCTACGAAAGGGGTGTATCAGAGTTCTGCGCTCCCGCTTCCTTCGCGCTGACTGTCCTTTCCATGTCGCCAAGGGGCGCGTGATCGGTCATGATGTTTCCCGTGGCTTGGGATGTACACAATGAGGTGGTCAACGAGTTCGCCGAATGGTTCGAAGATGTCATTGTCGGAGAGCCAATCGGTGGATACCTACTGATGCTGCCGGTCCCATCGGGTTGGGGTCGGACCGCCGTACTAGCCCGTTTGGCCGCCCATGCCGAGCAGAGCGACACAGGCGCAATTGTCATAGCCATTGATGGCAACGATGCTCCGGTAGAACCGGTGGATCAACTTGCTTGGTTGCGTCGAACCATCGAGTCCAAGGTTCGATTGAGCCGGTTCGATGAGCGAACCGGCATCGACACACCCAGCGGCCGTGTCGCGACGGCTATAGGTGCGGCTGACGCTCTGGGATTGTTCAAAGACGTGGTTCCTTACGGCGCAGGTTCGGCCACAGCATTTCTAGGCAGCATCGCGTTGCAAGCGCTTGCCGGTGGCGACAAACGTTCCGAGCAGCGCCTGCACGCTGAGGCTGGCCGGTTCGGTTACAAACTGGCCGGTTTCGCAGCTCAGCATTCACCGGTGGTATTGATGCTTGACAACGCCGACCGCCTCGATGCCGACATGGTGGATCAGATCGTTAGTCCAATCCTGAATCGGCGAGAAGCACGCGCCCTGATCGTGATCGTGTCCGACAGCGGCGGTACCCTTCGGCGTCGGCTTGCGCGGGCCGATCGCGTAGGCGGGGCGTCAGAGCGACACTTCTCGCTCGAAGTCCGGGCATCAATGGGCACATATCAGCGCGCTGACCTCGCGGCGAACCTAGTCCCTTCGTGGGGTCAAGGCGCTCGTGACGCGCTGGCTCAGCGAACCTCCCGATTCGCCGAAATCTTCGGGGTCGCTGCGATGCGCGGCGCAGCAGATATTCCTGCTTCAGACGATCAAGCAACCGCGGTCCGCCGACTAGTGGACATGCTGCCCAGCGCTCAGCCTCCTGCGCCCGTCGACGTTGTGGTCGCGTGGGTCGGCGGCACGGTCCATCACCTCCAGTATGAAGGAATAGTCGACGCGCTGTTTCCACGGTCCGTCACCACCAAACGGCTAATTGTCGCGGCCCCACTGGTGAGAGTCGCATACGAAATCGACCGCTTGCAACTGCCCGCCGGAATCGGCGACCACACAAATTTCAACGACCGCCAGAAAATTATCGACGCTGTGCTTAAGGTGGCGATCCAAATCATCGAAGGCGAGAGCGCCGACCAACTCGAGCGAATGCTCGCGTTGCGGCCCGTTTGGGCGATGCGTAGTATCGGGCTTGTTCCGATAAGCGTAGCGGTTTGTCAATTGCTGGCCACGTTCGCTGAACTCATAGAGGCGGCGCAAGACCCTGATAACGCGGCAATCGTCGCCAGGCAAGTGCTCGGCGATGTCAATGAACTCCGCGTAACCGATGACACCCTTTCCAGCCGCATGTTCGTTCTGCTGTTGCGGTGCGGTGCACACCGGTCGGCCGGAGCAAACCCGGGCAGCGCTAGCGATCGGGTGGCGTTTGGGTTTGAGGGTCGGATTTACTACCTGATCGCCACTCTCGCCCGCCCCGAAGTCACAGAGGCAACGCTGACTTCCCTCGAGGCGGTTTTAGCCGAATTCGACGCGCAGTTCAAAAGTGATGCAACCGATTTCTGGCGTCTCGAACTCGGGCGATCAACCGCGCGTAACGGTCTCTCTGAGCAAACAGCGCGCGTATTGGCACCCTTGCTCGACCGGCCCGACGAGGCGGGCGCGACGGCTCGAGTGATCCGCGACCAGGTTGGCGGCAATCTGGACACATGGCTAGAGCTTCACGCCTTGCAGCACGCCTTTGACCAACTTGACGACAACGCTCGAGACGATGAACGCATGGGGATCGAATGGGGTCTCGCGATGTGCTGGCATTCCGTGGGCGACTACCAATCCGCTCTTAAACACGCACTGCGAGTCCTGCCGGTAGAGCTAGTTGTCTTCGGCACTGATCACTCCAAAACACTGGTTACCCGCGCCAACATCGCCGGCTGGACCGGGAAGACGGGTCTCCGCCGTGAAGCGCTACGCCTGGAGACAGAACTACTCCCCGACATGGCCCGCGTCCTCGGAGCCGATCACCCGGACACACTCGCCACCCGCGTCAACATCGCCTACTGGGCCGGGGAGACGGGTCTCCACCGTGAAGCCTTACGCCTGAACAAAGAACTACTCCCCGACATGGTCCGCGTGCTCGGCGCTGATCACCCCGGCACGCTCACCAACCGCTCCAACATCGCCTACTTGACTGGGCGGGCGGGTGACAGTCGTGAAGCGCTACGCCTATACACTGACCTACTCCCCGACATGGTCCGCGTGCTCGGCGCTGATCACCCCGGCACGCTCACCAACCGCGATAACATCGCTGGCTGGATCGGTGACAGGCGCGAAGCGTTGCGGCTGTACACAGAGTTACTCCCCGACATGGTCCGCGTCTTCGGGGCCGATCACCCAGAGACGCTCACCACACGCACCAATATCCTCGGCGCTACCTGGGAGGGCGATATTCCTCAAGCGTTACGTCTCCGCAGGGAACTACTTGCCGACATGGTCCGCGTGCTCGGCGCCGATCACCCAGACACACGCACCGTCGGCAATAACTTTGCCTTCCGGACCGAGGATGTCGGTGACGAGAACTAATTCGAACGCAACTTCGCGCTGCGGAGGTGCGGGGTAGCCACGATTTCCTTCGTTGCATTGCGTGCCGACAGATTTGGTTGTTGTCAGATACAGCTGCCTCTATACCTCGAAGACTTGCATGACTTCGTCGCCGTAGTCGTTGATCACCTTGATCGCTATTTTGCCGGTGGTGGGGCGGGGGAATGGGCGCGACACCGTGGAA
>JAYTKG010000363.1:0-2760 GCA_043730435.1 Acidimicrobiia bacterium
AACCACGTCACCGACCATGGCGCCGATGCGACCGTCGGGCCAGGCGAACGTGTCATACCAATCACCGCCGACATGCAGCTGATCGTCGGCTGCCTGATAGCGCGCTTCAATGGCCACTGAAGGCGCCCAGCGGATCGTGTCGGGCAGCAACGCGTTCTGCAGCGTGACGGCGATTTGATGTTCTGCCTGGCGAACACGCTTCGCGGCGAGCGTTACTTCCACTCGGCGGGCCAGGTCGGTCACAAACTCGAGGTCGTCTGGGGTGTACGGCTCGCCGTCAGGGTTCGAGCGACCGATGAGCAGCGTCCCACGGGTGTGACTACCAAGATCGAGCGGAACCATCATGTTCGAGCGGGGCGTAAGTTCGGCCAGCAGAGTAGCGGTCGCATCATCGGCTGACTCTGGTCGACCCTCTGGCGCGAGAGACGCAAGCAGTTGCGGTTCGCGCAACCGTTTTGCACGTGCGGCGGCGCTGGCGCTGTCGGCGTCGAGCCCGTACTGCTCACGCAGCGCCCTTAACACCGACATGCGCGCTGGGTCGCGATGGGTGATTGCTATGAGTTGGTAGTCCGGGGCGAACTGCTCGACTGTGGCGTAGTCGGCCAAAGCCGGTACAAGCGCTTCCACCAACAGTTGCGACGCCTCGGCAACGGTTGGTTGAAGCTGGAGTCCATCGAGTAAATCACGCAGTAGTACAGCGCGGGCACTTCGGAGTTGTTCCAAACGTCGGGAGCGGCTACGCCGAACCGCCTGACCAGCGCGTTCAGCTGCCTGCCTGATGGCCTCAACCTCGTTCTCGGTCCATTCGTGCGGCTCGCTCCTGTCGACGACCAGAATCCGCGTGGCGCCGGCGTCATCGGTCAGTGGTTGCAACACCATCGCGGCGCGACCAGGTTGGTCGACAGCGCACTGCTCGGCACTGGAAATTCGATGGTCGGCCTGAACGTCATGGACAACAACGGTCTCGCCTGCGCGCACGGCCCGCTCGATAGTGGTCCCGAGCTCGGTAATGTCGAACGCCGTTGCCTCGCCCGAACGGCTCGTGGCCGGCGCCGACTCCGCCGCCACGTCAACGAGGTTGTCGAGCGGGGCAAAGCGGGCGTGGGTGCCTTCGAGATGCTCGACGACAAGCCGCACGACGTGCGGTTCAATGGCGCTTTCATCGTCGACATCGCGCAAGGCGTCGGCAACTCGAACCTGGAACGCCTCGAGTGCGGCTCGTTCCCGCATCTCGGCTTCGATGGCTTTTTGCTCCGTTGCGTCGACGGTGAGCCACGCCAGTTGTGACACCTCACCGCCCGGACTGCGGCGCAGCGGCACAGCGACGGTGCGCAACCACCGCCACGAGCCGTCACCGTGGCGGAACTGGTACTCCATGCTCGTCGATTCGCCGTCCTTCAACCGTCGGGCTGTTTTCATATGAGCCGCGTAGTCGTCCCAGTAGTCAGGGTGCAGAACGGAAGGGCCGAATGTGGAGCCCCGAGCGATCACATCGTCCGCTTCGTACCCGAGCAGTTCGTACGACCGGCGACTCACGAACACGTGACAGCGTGTGTCTAGGTCGAGAACCGAGATAACACCGGGCACGAGGGCCGTCAGTTCCTGAACGAACTTGTGCGCCGCTGCCCGTTCGGCTTCGGCCTCAAACCGATCGGTGATGTCGATCGCAGTACCCACGTGACCCAGGTAGCCACCATCGGGGTCGAAACGCGGTTGAGCCCATATTTCCATCCGTCGCCACTCGCCGTCAGAGCGAAGACTTCGTGACTCGGCATGAAATGGTTGCCGATCGGCGACAGCGCTCTCAACAATGTCGCTATAAGCATCAACGTCGTCAGGGTGCGTGCGCGACTTCCAACGCTCTGAGTTCAGTTGGTCACGAAGTGCTCCGAAAAACTCAAGGTAACGCTGGTTCGCCCATTCCTGGCGACCACTGGCATCTTGCACCCAAATGATCAGCGGCGACTGATCTGCAACCAACTTGAAGCGGTTCTCGCTCTCTCGTAGCCGCGCCGCTTCGAACTCAGATTGTTCAAGAAGCCTGCGAACCTCTCCATGCGCAAGCTGCGCCTCGACCCGGGCGGCGTGTTCCGCTTCGAAAAGCTCGATACGGTCGATGGCCCGACTCACGGTGCCGGCAATCGCTACAAGGATCTCGCGCTCGGCGGCATCGAAAGGAAAGCCGCTGCCCCTCCCGACCACGAGAGCCCCACGCCCGACCCCTCTGGCGGTGAGCGGCATCGCCCCCACCACTCCGAGTTGAAGGGCGTCACCGACTTGCGCAGCGGCGGGAAACCGGCGGAAGTATTCGTCACGGTCGGTGACCCACACTGGCACACCGGTGCGCATGACGATCGCGCCCGGCGTAAGGCTGCTAGCAGTCCAATTGTCAATCACTTGACGGACGCTCTCGGGTATTTTCGACGACACGGCCCGGAAGCGATCAAGGTCTGGGTCGTACAAGCCAATTGCAGCGCTCACGCCTTCGAAACGTGTGGCGACATGCTCGTCGACGACGTCGACGATGTCGGCGATGGTGGACTGCCTTGAGAGCAGATCGCTCAGTTCGCCTATCGCTGCTGCCGTTTGAGCCTCGGCCTGGACAGCTCGATCTTTTACCTGCTCGGCCGCGATCACCGCTCGCTCACGTGATTCGGTCGCAAGCAACCAAACGGTGAGAATGAATGCGCCCAATGACATTTGCGCAACTGCGAGTTGTGATTGGGCCGAGCCAGCGACTGACGCAAACGGTCCGCGCCC
>JAYTKG010000364.1:0-9243 GCA_043730435.1 Acidimicrobiia bacterium
GGAGGGTCAGCGGACCAGGTCGTGAGGCCGTGTGGCCTAATCGTCGTCTCGGTCGTTGTCGCCTTTGTGATCCTTGCCTTCTGACTCACCCTTGTCATCGCCGCGCTCCGGAGGCCTGACAGTGGTGGGTGCGCCCGATGCTACGGCAGCGGCCTTCGCTGCAGCCCGTGCCGCTTTAGCGGCAGCCTCCGCTGCTTCTTCGGCTGCGTCGTCGTCATCATCGGACTCATCGTCGTCCTGATCGTCGGACTTAACGGTGGTCTTGGTGGTCGTCGGTGCACCTGCCACCGTGGTGGTTGTTGCCCTCGGGCGCTCTTTCGGCTCGTTGGCCTCGTCGTGTTCGTTGAGGTCGTTGAGGTCGTCGTTGTCGAGAACGGTCGTGGTGGTAGTGGCAGGGTCAACCACCGTGGTGCTCGATGTCGTTGTGGTACTCGCCGCTGTGGTGGTGTTGCCATCGGCTGCAGGAACCACGTCGGCCACACCGGTCACCGGGTCTACGGCAGCCGCCGCCTTCGCTTTGGACTGGCCGGCCAATGCGCCTGCCTGAACAGCCGCGAACGGCTTGACGACCACCGCCGGTTGATGCGTTCGGTCGGGCGCGAAGCGACCGGTTGCTGCTCCGGCAATACCGGCCGTTCCGAGGATGGCCCCGGTGATGGCCGCCGCAGCGATAAGACGCTTGGTTTGGGATGGTGCTGACATGTTGTATGTGCTCCTTCTGAAAGCCGCCCGATCCGGCTTAACGGATTCCATTGTGCTGGTGATCCGATTAAGACCGGGGGGCCGAAACGTTAGGAGAAGGCCAATTTTTCCAACCTCGTCGCCGAGGTCGTAATGTCGTTAGGACTGATGTCAACGCATCCTGCTGCAGGAACCAAGCGCACGTGGTTGGGTACCTATGACTACCCAACCAGCCACCGCGTGCTGGAGGTCGTTGCATTGGGCATCTTTGCGGTGCTGAGCACGCTGTTCGCCCGGCGCGCCGGCGCCGAGGTTATTGACCGATTCTCGTGGCTCACTCTCCTGGCAGTTTTGGCAGCCTTCTTCGTTGGATACGCCGTCGCCGACTTTCTGTCTGGTCTGGTGCACTTTCTGTTCGACAACTTCGGATCCCCCGACACGCCGGTGCTGGGCCAGAAGTTCATCAAACCGTTTCGGGATCACCACGACGACCCGAGGGCCATGACGCAAGGTGATGCGGTAGCGGTGAACGCCGACAACTGTCTGGCTTGCCTGCCCGTGCTTGTGCCGGTGTTCTTCTTGCTCGATCTCGCGCAACACCCGTACTTCGGTATGTTCCTGGTTGCGGTGTTGTTCTTCACCATGCTCACCAATCAGCTGCACAAATGGGCGCATACGGAACGCTGCCCGCCCTTCGTGACCCGGCTGCAACGGGCACACCTTGTGCTGTCTGTTGATCACCATCAGGTGCATCACACTGCGCCGTTCGATTCGAACTACTGCATCACGTGGGGCATACTCAACCCTGCTCTGGAACGCATCGGCTTCTGGAGATTTCTCCTCCGGGTCCTTCGTCGTCCCGCCTGACGCCTGCTTCTGGAGTTCATCATGTCGACCCGCAACATCATCGCCCTTTCCGGCAGCCTGCGGAAGGGAAGTTTTACGTCCGCCGTGTTGCGCGCCGCCGTTGCGCAGGCGCCCTCCGGACTCCACATCACCATTGTCGATACCGTCCGCCACTTGCCTCTCTACGATGAGGACCTTGCCGATGCCGGTGCCGGCGACGCAATGCGCTCCGAGATCAGGGAGGCTGATGGCGTCCTCATCGCAACGCCCGAGTACAACCATCACCTTCCGTCCCCGCTGAAGAACTGGCTCGACTGGGCCAGCCGTCCGTACGGCAAACATCCTCTGGTGGGAAAGCCCGTCGCTGTCTTTGGGGTGTCACCCGGTTCGACGGGCGCGAAGTTGGCCGTGGACTATCTGCGCTACGTGCTTCCTGCGATTGGAGCCAAACTGCTTGGCGACGAACTCGCCCTGGGTTCGATCAAGGATCATCTCGATGTTGAGACGGATCACGTGTCGGATGAGGTCGGCACATCGCTCGCTGCACTTTTGCTGGCGTTGCAGAACTCATTCGACTGATACGGGCAGCTTCTCCTGCGGCTGGATCACGCGTGAGTTGCCAGACCTTCAAGGACAAACATGGCAGCTGGGGCTGGTGGTCAACCAACCGGGGTGAGGGGCCCGTTACCGCCAAGGACGTTCTGGACGTTCCTGGCCGCAAGGGTGGCCATGGCGTTTCGGGTCTCAACGGTGGCCGAACCCAGATGCGGAATAAGTACCGCGTTGTCGCATGTGAGGAGGTCGGCGTGCACCGTCGGTTCCAGTTCGAACACGTCGAGCCCGGCGCCTCCGATGACGCCAGAGTGCAGCGCAGCGGCCAAGGCGGCCTCGTCGACGATGGGCCCGCGGGCGGTGTTGATCAAGATGGTGTGAGGCTGCATCTTGGCGAGCGCCGCTTCATTGATCAGGTGATGGGTGGCAGGCGAGTACGGGCAATTCAGCGACACGATGTCGGATGTGGCGAGCAGCTCGTCCATCGACATGTACATAGCGCCAAGTTCTGCTTCGATCTCAGGGGCGACCGGATTGCGATTGGAGTACGCGATATTCATCCCGAATGCCTTGGCGCGGCGGGCCATGGCTTGGCCGATGTCACCCATGCCAACAATGCCGAGCTGGCGGCCCTGAATGCCGGTACCCAGCATGTAGAACATGCCCCACTGCCAGGGCTCACCGGAACGGATGACGCGCTCTCCTTCACCAAGACGACGCGTGGTCATGAGTACAAGTGACATGGCGATGTCGGCCGTCGCGTCGGTGAGCACGCCGGGTGTGTTGGTGACGATGACGCGCCGCTCGGCACAGGCCGGTACGTCGATGTTGTTATAGCCAACAGCGACGTTGGCGACGATGCGCAGCTGCGGCCCTGCCGCGTCGAGAAACGCGGCGTCGACTTTGGTCGTGAGTAGCGTGACGGCGGCTTCGGCTCCGGCCACCGCGGCGTGCACTTCGTCGACCGTGGCCGGGGTATCCGACGACCAGGCGACGACTTCGCCAGCAGATCGCAGCAGTTCGAGGCCCGGCTCGGGGATGCGACCGGTGACAACGATAAGGGGCTGGGTCACTTCGACTCGATCCACTGCTTCAGGCCAGTAAGGCCGTCGTTGATGTCACTCACTTCGATGCCGGAGTAGGCAAAGCGCACGTAGTGGTCGGTCTCGCCCGGCTGCGGCCGACCGAAGTGCTTACGCGTACAGAACGACACGCCGGTGTTGTGCAACGCTGCCGTGGCGAAGGCTGATACGTCGGTGAAGCCCATGTGTTCCATGACCTCGGTGACGTTCGGGAACAGGTAGAAGGTGGCGTCAGGTCGCGGGCAGACGACGCCCGGAATCAAGCCAAGCGCGGACGACGCCGCGTCACGGCGAAGCTTTAACTCGGCCAGGATCTTGGCCGTGCCATCTTGTGAACCATTGATGGCTTCGACACCGGCCGCCTGCACGAAATGAGTGGTGCAGCTCTCGTCATTGGTGTTGAGTTTGGCGATGGCCTCGGCAATGGCGGTCGGCCCGATCGCTGCACCAAGACGCCAACCGGTCATGGCGAACTTCTTCGAGAACGTATAGAGGATGACTGTGCGCTCGGCCATGCCCGGCAACGACGCAATCGACGTGGACGAACCGGCGTAACGCATCTCGAAGTACGCCTCATCCGACAGGACCCAAAGGTTATGGCTGCGGACGATGTCGGCAATGGCCTCCATTTCCTCGCGACTGCTCTCGCAACCGAGCGGGTTCTGGAGGTCGTTGTAAATGATGGCCTTGGTGGTCGGTGTGATCATCGACCGGAGATGATCGAGATCGATGGCGAAACCAGTGGACGTTTGGATGTACCGGTACGGGAGGCCTTTGCCGCCGAAGTACTCGATCTGGCTCTCGTAGATCGGGTAGCCGGGGTTGGGGTAGAGCACGCCGTCGCCCGGGTTCATCACCGTCTGGATGAACTTGGTGATGACCGGCTTGCCTCCCGGCTGCACTACGACGTTGGCCGCGCTGAAGTTGAGGCCGCGACGACGCCCGACGTCTTCGGCCAGCGCTTCACGTAGCGGCATGATGCCAGCCGCCGGGCAGTAGCCGGTCTTGCCCTGTGCGATGGCTTCGTTCATCGCTACCGCAATGTTGGCCGGCGTCGGAAGATTGATGTCGCCCAGATGAAAGGGAAAGACCCGGTTACCCTTGCCGGCCCAGTCGGCGGCGGCGAGAGAGACGGCGAATGCTGTCTCGGTTCCGAGGTTGTGCAGCCGTTCGGCGAGCGCCATGTGAGAGTACCTCTGAGGTTCGTGAGACCGTCTCCGTTGACGGACCGTCGTGAGCTTAAAGGAGCGCAAGAGCGCGTGCTCGGGCAGAATGACTCTATGCGTTCTGCTCCTGCTCCTCGTCCTGCCTTGGCTGCTCTTCCGCTCTACAAGCCGGGGAAATCAGCCGAGGTGGCAATGGCCGAACACAGCCTTGTCTCGGCCATCAAACTGGCCTCAAATGAAAACCCGTTCAGCCCGTTGCCGTCGGTCCGTCATGCCATTGCCGACGCCACCGTGTTGCTCAACCGCTACCCCGACCATCGGGCCACGGCCTTGCGAGAGGCGCTCGCCGACCGGTTCGGGTTGTCGGTCGACCATGTGGCCGTCGGATGCGGCTCGGTCGGCCTGTTGCAGCAGTTGCTCCTGAGTTTTGTCGATCCTGGCCAGGAGGTGTTGTACGCGTGGCGCAGTTTCGAGGCCTACCCGATCTATGTGTCAACGGTCGGTGGCGTTTCGGTGCAGATTCCGTTGCGAGATTCGCACTTCGACATGCCCGCCATCACCGCGGCGGTTACCGAGCGAACGCGCGTGGTCTTCATCACCTCACCCAATAATCCAACTGGCACGGTGGTACGACACGACGAAATGGTCTCCTTGCTCGAAGCGGTTCCCGACGGATGTCTCGTCGTGCTCGACGAGGCTTACTGCGAGTACACCACCAACCCCGACGTGCCGAGGGCGCTCAACCTGTTGGCGCACTATCCGAACCTTGTCGTGCTCCGGACGTTCAGCAAGGCGTATGGCCTCGCTACGTTGCGCGTGGGCTACCTACTGGCCGATCCAGATGTCGTCGAGTCAGTCGACCGCACACTCATCCCCTTCGCGGTGAACGGCCTCGGACAGGCTGCCGCGCTCGCCAGCCTCGCCGCTAACGACGAGCTGTCCGCCCGCGTGGCTCAGACCCTGGCCGAGCGTGATCGCGTGTCCTACGAGATAAGGTCGATGGGCTTCGTGTTTCCCGATCCGCAGGCGAATTTCGTGTGGCTGCCCGCCGGCGATGCTGCATCAGCCCTCACGCTTGGGCTGGAATCGCGCGGCGTCGTCACGCGCCCGTTCCCAGGCGAAGGCGTGCGCGTCACCATTGGATCGGCGGAGGAAAACGATTTGTTCCTCCGAGCGTTTGCCGCAGTCGACGCCAACACCGATCTTCGCAGTGGATGGCAGGCGCACACCTAAGCACTGCGGTGTCGCCTAACGTCTGCGCCGTGATTGAGGTTCAAGGACTCACGAAGACATTCGGCAGCAAAACGGTGGTGGACAATCTCAGCTTTCAAGTGGGCGATGGGAGCGTCACCGGCTTCCTCGGTCCGAACGGCGCGGGAAAGTCCACAACGATGCGCTGCATGCTTGCGCTCGACCGAGCGCGTGCAGGGCGAACGCTGTTCAACGGCAAGGAATTCCACGAGCTGAAGTATCCGCTTCGTGAGGTCGGCGCGCTGCTCGACGCGAAGTATGTGCACCCAAGTCGTTCCGCTCGCAACCATCTTCGCTATCTTGCGGCATCGAACGGATTGGCCAAGGGTCGGGTTGATGAGGTGCTGGAAATGGTGGGCATGACCTCGGTGGCCGACCAGAGAGTGGGCAAGTATTCACTCGGCATGCATCAACGCCTCGGGATCGCCGTTGCGCTTCTCGGTGATCCGCACACCATGCTGTTCGACGAGCCGGTCAACGGACTGGATCCCGAAGGCATCTTGTGGGTGCGTAATTTCCTGCGCTTCCTAGCATCGCAGGGTCGCACAGTTTTGGTCTCCAGTCATCTGTTGTCGGAGATGGCACAGACGGCCGACCGGCTGGTAGTGATCGGCCAGGGTCGACTGATCTCGTCGGGTTCCGTGACGGACTTTGTCGCCCAGAACGTGACGGCGTGGGTGTCGGTGCGTTCGCCCCAGGCGCCGGTGCTGGCAGGTGCGCTGCGGTCGGCTGGTATCGGTGTCACCGAAGTGGCTGATGGCAGCCTGTCGGTTACGGGTTGGTCCACCGACCAAGTCGGCGAGCTGGCGGCCCGGAACGCAATCACGCTCCACGAACTGACGTCGAAGCAGGCGTCGCTCGAAGAGGCGTTCATGGAGGCCACCCGCACGTCGGTCGAATACCGGGCGGCGGAGTTCGCTGGCGCCCCCGTCACGCATCCGGTTTCGCACACCGCCGCATATTCGACGTTCGCCCCGCCGCCCGGATTCTCGCCGTCCGTCGTGCCGCCCCCACCGGCGCGCGACGCGATACCGGCGCTACCACCCCCGCCGCCATCGTCGGCCACCCCGCCGCCCCCGTCCACACCGGGAGCCTCATCATGATGAACGCCGTACGCGCCGAATGGATCAAGCTGCGCACAATCCGTTCCACCTGGGTGCTGCTCATTGTTTCAATTGCACTCACCATCGGCTTCGCCGTCCTGCTCGGCTTTGTTGCCGGAGGCGACGGCGGACGACGAGGCGGTGACGGTGGACCCGGACCGAAGGTGCAAACGACGCTTGTCGGCTTTGCCATTGCGACCCTGCTCGTTGGGGTGGTCTCGGTACTGCTCGCCACGGGCGACTTTCGCTTCACTATTCGCCAGACCCTTGCGGCCGAGCCGCGCCGCCTGCGGGTTCTGGCGGCCAAAGCAATGGTGGTGACGCTCGCCACCACCGTCATCGGTGGGGTGATGATCGCCCTTGCGGTCGGCATCGGCAGTCTCATCTTCAAGAGCCGCAGTATTTCGCTGAGCTTCGAAGACGGTGGATGGTCGACCATCATCGGGTCGTTGCTCTACCTGATTCTTTACAGCCTGGCCGGCCTCGCGCTCGGGCTCCTCCTTAGGCATTCGGCCGGAGCGATTGTGCTGCTCTTAGTGTGGCCCTTGCTGGTCGAACCGATTGTCGGAGCGCTCTCGCGTAACTACTTCAGTTGGATGCTGAGGTGGCTCCCCTTCACGGCCGGGGGCCGCATGACGAGCTTCAACGACGACACGTTGCTGCTGGGCCGCTGGACCGGTGGGCTTTACTTCGCGGCCTGGGTTGCGGGGCTGCTCGCACTCGGCGCCTACCTTCTGAAGCGCCGCGACGCCTGAGGGTGCCCGACCGTGTCCGGATCTGGAAGTACACGATGTTGTTAATCAACATCGGGGATTGCCAGAACGGGGCACTGCACCGCAAACCTGGCAGGTTCTAGCGGGAGCGCAATTCGAGGCGGTCGCGCTTGAGGATGCGGTAGCGGCGTTCCTGCTGGTCAAGCCAGCCGAGGCGGATGAAGCTGGCGATAGCCTTGTTGACGCGCTCGCGCGAGGCGCCGACCATGCCGGCCAACTCTTCCTGCGTGATGGGCAAGGTGAACTCGTCGGCACCGCCTGCGAGCTCAAGCAGGCGCTTGGCGGTACGCCCGGTGACGTCGAGGAACATCGCATCGGCAAGGGCTTCGTCGGTTGAACGTAGGCGATGCGACAGCAGGCGAACGACGCCCCACAGCAGCAGCGGTTGGTCATCAAACAACGACCGCACTGGCTCGTAGGGGATCGACAGCACCTTGCTGGGTTCAAGGGCGCGGGCTTCGGCTGATCGGGGGCCGCTGTCAAGCAAGGGCATTTCGCCGAAGAGGTCTCCGGCCTCCATCAATGCGACCACACTCTCGCGGCCGTCGGCTGATCGATTTGTCATGGCAACCCGACCACTCAACACCACGAACAGTTCGTTGGAGTCGCTGCCTTGGGCAAACAGCACGTCGCCCCGGGTGAGTGACCTGGTCGTGGCCTGGTCGGTCAATGGCCCCAGTCGCTCAAGGGGAACATCGGCGAAAAAGTCGGAACGGGCAAGCACCTCTTCATGGGCCATATGTCACAGAACGGTACTACCCTCGGTAAGGAAATACGTTGTCCCCTCCAGCGAAGGGCAACCTGGCAAGAAGAGAGTGGCCGTGTCGGTCTGGACCATCGTGGTAGCGGCAGGATCAGGCACCCGATTTGGCGGCCTCAAACAGTTCGAACAGCTCGGTTCCCAACGGGTCGTCGACTGGGGGATCAATACTGCACTTCGAGCTTCGGACGGGGTCGTGATCGTGCTCCCCGCCGATGCCTTGCCGTTCGCCTCAGGTGATGTCCGATCGGTTGTCGGTGGCGCGACGCGGTCGGCCTCTGTTCGTAACGGCCTCGTCAGCGTTCCGGAGGATGCAAGCATTGTGCTGGTACACGATGGCGCTCGGCCGTTCGCGAGCCTGGACCTGTTCGATCGGGTGGTGGATATGGTTCGAAACGGCGCCGACGGAGCGATACCCGGCGTGGCTGTCACCGACACCATCAAGAGAGTGAAGGCCGATGGAACCATCACAGCCACCCTTGATCGATCCGACCTTCGTGCTGTGCAGACGCCGCAAGCGTTTCGAGCCGGAGCGCTACGGGATGCGTACATTGGCGGAGCCGACGCCACCGACGACGCTGCGGTCGTGGAGGCATTGGGCGGACGCGTTGTTGTGGTTGAGGGTGAGCTTGAGAACCGCAAGATAACGACGCCTGCCGATCTTGCATGGGCGCGGCAGAAAGTGGCATCCGTATGAAGATGCGTGTTGGTCAGGGATTCGATATTCATCGCTTCACCGATGACTCGGCGCGGACCCTCGTGCTGGGCGGGGTCACGTTCCCTGAGCACCGTGGGTTGCACGGCCACAGTGACGCCGACGCCGTTGCCCATGGCGCGGCCGACGCGCTGCTCGGTGCCCTTGGTCTAGGGGATATCGGACAGCATTTTCCCGATACCGATCCGCAGTGGAAAGGCGTCGATTCGCTCAAGATTCTTGCTGCTGTCGGCGCCATGATTCGCTCGGCCGGATGGGAAATCAGCAACGTAGATTGCAAGGTGGTGTGTGAGTCGCCCAAGCTTGCACCCCGT
>JAYTKG010000365.1:0-10319 GCA_043730435.1 Acidimicrobiia bacterium
GTACGGCTGAACTTCCACAATCGTCTCACGGTCTTGGGTGGCCTTGATTTGATGGAGCGAGAGAGTGTTGTCGAGCTCTTCCACCGTGCGATGCATGGCTCTGTCGATCATGCCGAACTGCGCTACCTCGATGCTGCCGGTCGTCGATTGCTCGTACGTCGCAGCGGCGGCCGCCGTCGTGTGTCGATTTTGGATGACGCTGGTTCCGGCGACTTGACCGTTCCTGGTCCTGAAGATCTTCCCCGCATCACCCACGTCAACCCACGTGACCTCGGCATGTTGCCGGCACTCAGCAGCGAGATGGCCCCGTCGGTGCCCCAGCTCGTCGAGCGTCTGATCGGCTGGCTCGGTCGTGCCCGCAATGCTGGCAGCCGTGGCACCGCCTCACTCGCCGTGCTCTCCGAGCCGCTGCAGGGACTTGCGCCCGACCAGATTACCGACCTGCTCTACGCCATCGAGCGTCTCAGCAACATGGTTCAGGTCGTCTACATGACCACCGACCCCACCGTCATGGAATGGGCCACCGATCGCATGTCCACCGGCAACGTCGACGTCGTCGAAAGCATCGCCAGCCTTACGTAACATGCCTTAACAGGCCTCGTTTGCTCGCTACCGCTCCCTACTCTCGGGCTCGCTTCGCTCGGTCAATCCGGTAAGAGCCGACGGAACTGCTCGCTTGATTGTCTGAGCGAAGCGAGTCCGAACGCAGCGAAGCGGGAGGCGAGGAACGAGCCGGAGCGCAGCAAGTGAGGCATGTCATAGGAACCCGGCGACGAGCGCTAGGGCGATGAGTGCGAGGTTTCGCACGATCGTCCAGGCGCTCGTTGGTCGTTTTGAGAGCACGCCAAAACAGTTGCACGGCTCGCCGCGGCGCTCGTCCCACTTGATGAGCAAGAAGACCGTGAAGGTCATCATCAACATCATGCCGGCAATGGCCAATACAGGTCGGGCGATTCGTACGGCAATGAGTGCTCCGAGCACGATCTCGACGGGTGCCACAAACGGCAGCGCCCACCCTGGCGAGCCAAGCTGGCGCTCGCGTTCAGCCCATCCGTTGTCGAAGAGTTTTGATGCGCCCGCAACGAGTAACACGACTCCGAGTACAACCCCGGCCGTGTTGCCGAGTGTCATGACCGCATCTCAGTCCTGCTGGAAGGTGCCGAGCTTGCCCTTGAAAAAGATCTGCGGGTCACCCTCGGCGTGATCCATCTCCATCACTCGGCCAAGCACGAACCAATGATCGCCGGCATCAATGATCTCTTCGATACGACAATCAATCCAGGCCAACACGCCGTCAAGAATCGGTGACGCTGTCTGCGGAGCGGGGCGCCACGACACGCCGTCGAACTTGTCCTCACCGGGTTTGGCGAAGCGCCAGCACAGATCATCTTGGCCATGGGCCAGCACGTTCACGCAGAACGCTCCGGCGTCACGAACGAAGGGCCAGGCGGTGGATGTCTTCTGCGGCAAGAACCCGACGAGCGGCGGGTCCATCGACACCGATGTGAACGAACCAATGGTTAGTCCGACCGGCTGGTGTCCAACCGGATCAGCCGTAATGACCGTCACGCCCGTCGGGAAGTGCCCGAGGACCTGACGAAACTTCGCCCCGTCTATTTCGCTCATGAAACCCGAGCGTACCGGGCCGACGGCACGTCAAGCCGTTGGCCCTCGGCAGCGGCGAAAACCTCAATGCCGCCTTTGCGCCCTGCCCGCACTGCTTCGGCGAGGAGCAGGTCCATTTGATCGTCGCTGTGACCCGGATCGTGGTGGAACAGGGCAAGTCGCCGGGCGCCGGACTGAATAGCCACGTGCACTGCGTAGCCAATAGTGCAGTGACCCCAGGTAGATCGCTGCGCGAATTCAGCGTCGGTGAACTGCGCGTCATGAATCACGACGTCGGCATCACGGCACAGCTCAAGCACGGCGGGGTCAACGGTGTTGGATCCGTCGAGCGGCTGCTGATGATCGGGGATGTAGACAACGACCACACCATCGGCCTCCACCCGGAAACCAAGCGTGGCGCCGATATGCGGCACCTCACGGGCGATGACCGTCGCGGTACCAACCCGGAACGGCTCGGATGGGCATTGCTGCACCGTGATCTCGGCGGGGAGCTGACCCAAGGTGATGGGGAAATAAGGAGGCCGCATGAAATCGTTGATCGCCTCCGACAGCGTGCGACCGTCGTCTTGCGTCGGACCAAAAACATCGAGTCGCGAGCCCGCCGCAATCATGGGAGCAAAGAAGGGAAGACCCTGCACATGATCCCAGTGCAGGTGGCTGACGAGCGCCGTCCCACGGAACGTTTCCCCTGACGGCCACGAACAACCAAACTGACGCAGGCCGGTACCGAGATCAAGGATAATCGGCTCACTGCCAATGGGTTCGAGCACGACGCAGGACGTGTTTCCACCGAACCGGGCGATCGATGGCGACGAACAAGGAGTGGATCCCCGAACACCGTAAAAGGTTATGCGCAAATTCGTTACCCCCGTTTCGAGAAAGTTACGGAAAAGCGACGACTTTGTCCATGCCAAGTGACCAAAGTCTCATGCTCGCGGTAGCGTGCGATGCGATGCTGAATTCAACGCTGCACGACGGTTTCACCATTGTGCTGAAACGTGGCTGCGCAACCTGCGAGATGGTGACACCAGTTGTGGCCGAGCTGGTTCGATCGGCGCGGGCCGTGGTCTACACGCAGGACGATCCCACGTTTCCAACCGGTGTGCCCTCAATCCACGACGATGACCTTTCGGTGAGTTGGCATCACAACATCGATACGGTGCCCACGCTTCTTTGCGTGCATGACGGTGTTGAGGTCGCTCGCACGGTCGGTTGGAATCGGGACGAGTGGCGAGCGCTCACCAAGCTCGCCGACCTCGGCGAGAATCTCCCGCCCTACCGGCCGGGTTGCGGATCGATGTCGGTGGACCCTGATCGAGCCACTGAGCTTGAGGTGCGGTTCGGCTCAGGTCTGTCCAGCCGTCGCATCGAACTCGCGACGCAGGAAGACGACATGGAGTCGATGTTCGAGCGCGGCTGGAGTGACGGGTTACCCCTCGTTCCGCCGACCGAGGCACGTGTGCTGCGCATGCTGACGGGAACGTCTCGGCGCCGCGATGAGATCGTTGCCATTGTGCCTCCAGACCTCGTGCCGGTCACGGTCGAGAAGGTGGCCATCAACGCGGTCATGGCCGGCTGCAAGCCCGAGTACCTGCCCATCGTGCTGGCGGCGCTGGCGGCTGCTTGTACGGACAGCTTCAACATGCACGGCATCCTGGCCACCACCATGCCGGTCGGGCCCGTGCTTGTCGTCAACGGTCCGATTCGACAACGCATCGGGATGAACTCGGGCGTCAACGTGCTCGGACAGGGCAACCGGGCCAACGCCACCATCGGTCGGGCGTTGCAATTGGTGATTCGCAACATGGGTGGCGGGCGGCCGGGCGAGATTGACCGAGCCGCGCACGGCCAGCCGGGCAAGCTCGGGTTCTGTTTCGCCGAGGATGAAGAACGCTCGCCATTCACTCCGTTGTCGGTGCAACAGGGCTTCGAGGCTGGCCAGGACACGGTCACCCTCTTCGCCGGAGAGGGTCCTCGCTGCATCGTCGATCAGCTTTCGCGAACGCCAGAGTCGCTGGCCAACACCCTTGCCGCATGCCTTCTCCCGGTGCCGCACCCAAAGCTGTTGCTGGCCTTCGATGCCATTTTGGTGCTCGGCCCTGAGCACGCCCGTGTCTTCGCCGATGCCGGCTGGGATCGCCAGCGCGTCCTCGCAGAAGTCAGCGCTCGCCTCATCATCCACGGCGCCGACGTCATCCGGGGTGCCGGTGGTATCGCTGAGGGCATTCCCGAGTCGATGGAAAACGGCGACTGGCCCAAGTTCCGGCCCGGCGGCCTCATGCTGGTCCATGCTGGCGGTGAGGCTGGTCTGTTCTCGGCCGTTATCGGCGGCTGGGTCAACGGTGCCACCGGCAGCCAACCCGTCACAACATCGATCACCGAATGGCTGTGACATGCCGTGACATGCCTCGTTTGCTCGCTCCCGCTCAGGGGACGCTCGGACTCGCTCCGCTCAGACAATCCAGAAAGATACGCACATGATTAAGGACGCGTTATGACTTACACATCCGTGACTTCCGTTGTCTTGCTGGATCCGACGTCGGAGCGGTTGCTGGCTGATAGGCAGCTCACGGCGCGGCCCGCTTCGCTTGACGGACTCACGGTTGGTTTGCTCGATATCAGCAAGGCTCGGGGTGACATTTTTCTCGACCAGATCGAGCGGCGGTTGATCGCTGATGGCATGAAGGTGCAGCGGTTCCGAAAGCCCACGTTCGCCAAACCGGCGCCCATCGATCTGCGCCACGAGATCTCGGTAACCTGCGACGTCGTCATTGAAGCGCTGGCCGATTGAGGTAGCTGTACGTCGTGCAGTGTGCACGACATCAGTGATCTGGAAGGCCGGGGTATCCCGGGCGTCTTCGTTGCGTCCAGCGCGTTCGTGGCCGCAGCCGATGCCCAGTCTGCTTCGCTCGGCATCGCCCCGGCACGGGTGTTCGTCCCGCACCCCATCCAAGACCGCACCGACGACGAGATGACCGCGTACGCCGATTCCGTTTACGACGAGATCCTCGCCCGCATCACCGCCAGCGCCGGGTAAATCTGTTGCACCATCCACCCGTTTGGCTCTTCCCGTCAGGGAGAATCCGGGGATGAAGAAACTTCTCAATGAATTCAAAGCCTTCGCGTTCGGCGGAAATCTGGTCGATCTTGCGATCGGTTTCATCATCGGCGCGGCCTTCGCGGCTGTGGTTGAGTCGCTGGCCAAGAACATCATTGGCGATTTCATCGCCGCGCTCGGCGGGCAGCCCGACCTCTCCAGTACGGTCATCCATCTTCGCAAGGGTGAGATCCACATCGGGTCGTTCCTGGGCGATCTGCTCAGCTTCGTCATCGTTGCGTTCGTACTGCTCATGATGGTGAAGGCCTTCAAGAAAGCACGGCTGGGCAATTTCAAAGCGCAAGGCCAGCGTGAGTGCGATGCGTGCAAAGAGTTTGTGGCCGTCGACGCCACCCGATGCAGGCATTGCACATCCGACCTGGTGCCGGTCGTCACCGACGCCGACTGAGGCTACGGCAACCGGTAGACACCATTTTCGAGCAGCACCAGGCCGTCGGCGAGCAGGGTCGCTACCACGCGTTCCGCTCGCGACTTGTCGTTAGGCCAACCCATCACCTTTGCGAGCGAGACTGCAGGAATGCTGCCCGCCCGTAGAGCGTCCACCAGACGACCTCGGCCCTGGCGATCGCTACCATCGAAGCGGGATTGGCCGCCACTCACACCGGCCGACCCAATGGCCGGATCAACCCCAGCTCTACCAGCCCACGCACAAAAGGCCACCAGAGGGCACGTAGCGCAAGCCCATGACCGAGCCGTGCACGTGGTGGCACCCAGCTCCATCAGCACCTGATTCCACGCCCAGCCGTCGCCCTCGGGCACCAAGCCGTCGGCCAGCGTCTGCACTTCACGCGCGGCCAACGATCGACCGTGCAGACGGGCGAGCACGCGAGCGATGTTCGTGTCCACCACGGCCACATCGGCCTCGAACGCAAAGGCCAGAATGGCCCGCGCCGTGTACGGCCCCACGCCAGGCAGGGCCAGTAGTGAGGCCAGGGTCGACGGAAAGGATGCGGCCTCTGTTACCGCGCACGCAGCGCGATGCAGGTTGAGGGCACGCCGGTTGTAGCCGAGCCCGGCCCAGGCCCGCACGACGTCACCGGACGGCACCGCCGCGCAGGCAGCGGGCGTCGGATACAGCGACATGAAAGAGAGATACTTCGGCAGCACGCGGGCCACTTGCGTTTGTTGCAACATCAGCTCGCTTACCAGAATGGCCCAGGGGTCCCGGGTCTGACGCCAGGGCAGGTCACGCAGCCTCGGCAGACCCCAACCGAGCAATGCACTTTGCATCGTGGCAACCGTTGCGGTCACGCGCCCCACACGTCAGTGCCGTCATAGGGACGCTTGCGGGTGGGAACAGAATCACGCTTCCACACCATGACCCGACGACGGCCCAGCACACGCGAGTACACCAGGTTTCCAACCACGACGTTGCGGCCCTGCACGCTTTCACTGGCGAACCAATCATTGGTGTGCAGCGGATGGTGGTTCATGGTGATCATGCAGAAGAGATGATCGTCGTACTCGGTGATGGTCTTGCCCGGCCAGTGTCGAAACACGTCGCCCACTACGAAATCTTCCAGGCATCGTCCGAAAGGGCGCTCGTGCGTCGTCATGCTGCGAGCGTAGCCAGCGCCTTACGACTGCTTTGGATCAACCGAGCCAGGCCGAGCCACACTGCGTCGGTCGATCGTTTCGAACCAGTCGTAGACGCTGGCCTGGCTTTCGACCATCGGCTTGGCTTCGGCTCGCAGGTCTTGCAGGTTGTGTTCCTTATCAACCTTCCAGCGTCCGAACCGCAGTGACGCATAACAAACTGCGCCGACGGGAATCGGCAGCACGAGTTGCACGATGCGATACGCCGTCACACCGAGCCAGGCAACCGCGGCAGGCACACCGCCAAAACCGAGCACGGTCACCAGCGTGAGCTCCACAACACCAAGGCCGCCCGGAGTGATCGGAATGGCGGCAGCCACGTTGGCGAGGCAGAACGCGACGAGCAGCGTGTCGGGTCGAACGGTGACGTGGAATGCCCGGAGGAAGACCCACAGCGCAGCGGCGTCGAGCAGCCAGTTGAGCATGGCCCAGCCCACTAGCTGCCGCAGCAGTTTGCGGTCCGAGAGCAGCTCCTGCAGTCTGCGCGCCAGTCGGTGCACCAGTTCGCCGAGACGGTCCTCGTTCAGCCACTTGACCTTGCCGGCCACGTTGCGGACCCAACGCTCGGCCGACTGATGGCCGCGCATGAGAGACGCAATGACGACGGCGAAGAGACCCATGACGACGAGGCCGATCATGGCCGTGATGACGTAGGCGGGTCGATAGCCGATGACCGGAATGGTGATCAGCATGGTGACCCACAGCAGCACATTGAGCACAACGGCCGAACCGAGCCCCACGGTTGCCAGGGCAAATCCGGCCTCGGACGGGTCGACGCCAGCCAGGGTCAGCAATCGATAGCCAAGCGCCGGGCCCGCCGCACCGCCGCCGGGAATCGTGTTCGAAAGTGCCTTGGTGGAGAGTTGAATACGCAACAAGGTCGGCACCCTCGGCGCGTTCTTGGCAATGGCCGACCGCGTCATGAGCGAGTACGCCACCAGCGCAGCGGCTTCCAGCCCGAGCCCAATAATCAACAAACCAGGGCTGACATCGAACAGTTGCCGGAAACCCTCACGACCACGCGTGAGTGCCGTCATGCCGAAGACTTTAAGCAGGACGAGAAATACCGCGACCTTCACGACGGTGGGCGCCAGACGGCGGCGACGGACCGGTTGCACGGGTGTGCTGCGGAACCCAAATCGGCTGGCGGCCGCGGCCCGAACGTTCACCTTTACAGTCTGTCGCACTCAGATGGCCATTGCGAGGCATTCACCACGCAGAGCCATCACGCCACCCAGCGCAGCCAAACCAGGCCTGGCTGGCAAACGGCCGATTCTTCGGCTGTTCCTACGGATGTTGGCGCCCCGTTGACCGTTCTCAGCGTTCGATCAAGCTTGCTCAGGGAAGGCGCAAAGCAGTCGATGCAGCGGTCCGTCAACGGCAACACGATTTTCTTCGGAGTTCTTGCTGAGCTGCACCACGACCACTTTTCGCGTTGGGCTGACGATGATGCGCTGGCCTTCGTAGCCCATTGCCGCGAACGTTCCGGGGAAGCCGGCCCGACCCCACGTCCACCAATGATCGGAGTATCCGTAGGTTTCGTCGCCGGGCAGCGCCACCGGCATGTCCCGACTGGCCCGATCGCACCACACGGGGCTGAGAATTTGCTGGCTGTTCCACATGCCGTTGCGCCGGTAAAGCTCCCCGAAACAGGCAAAGTCACGGGCCGGGGAATATACGAACGACGACCCCACGAAGGTGCCCGACGGGTCATAGCGCAGCGTGCTGCTGGACATACCGAGCGGGTCGAACAGGGCTTCGTGCACGAACGCATCGAAACCCGCTTCGCCACCGCCAACCACGTCGCCGATGATCTTCGCAAGGATGTTGGTGGTGCCCGATGAGTACAGCCAATTCGTTCCCGGAGGATGCGCGAGCGGAAACGACGCCGCGAACGCCGCAGTGTCAGGCATCCCGGAACCGAAGAGCATCTCGATCACATCGGAGCCCTCGGCCTCCACGTACTCTTCGCGCCACGACAAACCCGACCGCATCTGCAGGAGATGCTCAACAGTGATGTGTCGCCGTTCGTCATCGGCCCACGCCGCCACGGGTGCGGGTTGCTGCAGCTCGAGCAGGCCACGGTCGATGCAGATGCCCACCAGCGCCTGGGTGAAGCTCTTGGCCATCGACCACGAGATCAGGGGCGTGTCGGCATTGGCGGTAGGCCCGTACTGCTCAGCCACGATGGCGCCGTCGTGCAACACGAGCGTGGCCAAACTCAGGCCAAACGCTTCAGGGAGATTGGCCAGATCCTCCAACGCCTTCCCCACCGAGTCGGTATCGGTTCCCGTGGGCAGATCAGCCGTTGGCCATGCTGCTGTCATCGTTTTCCCCTCTACGGTTGCCGACGTCATTCTGACAGGACACGGGCCACCTTTCGCGCGCCCGCTTTCTGTCGGTACTGTGCCGACATGGTGACGCCGGACCTAACCCTTGCCGCTTCCGTTCTCGATCTGGCGAGCGAAGTCATCCGTGCCGGCGTAAAACACCTTGCTGCGCTCGGCGGCCCCGACGTCGCCCAGGTGCTGGCTTATGACCTCGCCCACGCCGCGTCTGCAGTTGAGGCCGCCAGGTCGATGATGGACTACGGAGCGAAGGGCGAGACCGAGGGGCTGCTCACCTGCGCGTTCGTGGCCGACACAACTCACGACCTTGCCAGTCGACTGTTCGGCCGGGAACACCTGTGGGGACTCACCGGAAGCCCACTCGCCGATGCAGCTCCATTCCTTGCGGTCTACCGAGACCCCTACTTTCTGGCGACCCTGGCAGCCGCTGAGGGGCCACGCCACCTCGATAGCGACTTCGAAATGGTGCAGGACACGTTTCGCGCGTTTGCCGAAAAAGAGATCGCTCCGCGGGCCGAGCATGTTCATCGCACCAACGCCGATGTGCCGGAAGAGATCATTGCGGGCCTGGCCGAGATCGGCGCGTTCGGCCTGTCAGTGCCAGAAGAGTACGGCGGCTTCGCCAGTGGCGGTGAAGCCGACTACCTAGGCATGGTTGTGTCTACGGAAGAACTGTCACGTGGCTCGCTCGGCATCGGCGGCTCGCTGATCACCCGTCCCGAGATCCTCACCCGAGCACTGGTGAAGGGCGGTACCGAGGCACAAAAACGGTGGTGGCTCCCCCGCCTGGCATCGGCCGAGGTCATGGCTGCGGTGGCCGTCACCGAGCCCGACTACGGCAGTGATGTCGCCGGCTTGAAGACCACCGCTACGGCAGGTCACGGCGGCTGGTTCATCAACGGTGTGAAGACGTGGTGCACCTTCGCCGGGCGAGCCGACGTGCTCATGCTGCTGGCCCGCACCGACCCCGATCGCGCCAAGACCCACCGCGGCCTGTCGCTGTTTATCGTGCCCAAGCCTCGCGGTGAAGCCCACGGCTTCCAGTTCGAGCAGACCAATCCCGATGGCACTGTCGGCAAGATCGAAGGTCGGGCGATCGACACAATTGGCTATCGAGGTATGCATAGCTACGAGGTTGCGCTGGAGAACTGGTGGGTGGCACACGACCACCTCATCGGCGAAGACGCAGGTGTGGGCCGCGGCTTCTACTTCCAAATGGAAGGCTTCGAAAACGGTCGCCTACAAACAGCCGCTCGTGCCGTCGGCGTCATGCAAGCCGCGTATGAAGCGGCCCGGTCGTACGCCGAGAATCGCAAAGTGTTCGGGCACAACATCATCGAGTATCAACTCACCCAGGTGAAGTTGGCCCGCATGGCGTTCCTCATCCAAGCCGGCCGCCAGTTCACCTACCAAGTGGCCCGGCTCATGGCCAAGGGCGAGGGTGCCGTCGAAGCCTCCATGGCCAAGGCCTACGTCTGTAAGGCAGCCGAGTGGGTGGCTCGTGAAGCGCTCCAGATCCACGGCGGCATGGGCTACGCCGAGGAGTACACCGTCAGTCGGCTCTACGTTGATGCTCGCGTGTTGTCTATCTTCGAAGGCGCCGACGAAACCCTCTGCCTCAAAGTCATCGC
>JAYTKG010000366.1:0-6339 GCA_043730435.1 Acidimicrobiia bacterium
CCAGGTGCACAGGACTCGACGATACCGCCCGAAACGGGATAACACGAGCGGCACCGGCACGCTTACGAAACCCCCATGTTTCTTGGCTTTCGTGCGCACCAGGTGATACTGTCTGACACAAGACGGCACGGAGATTCGCTTTCACACGGTGGGGGTCGGGGGATCGAGGCCCCCATCGCCCACTCGGAGCACGAACTTATGACCGAAAATCTGAACTGTCCTCGTTGCGGCCAATCGGCCAACGAACGGTTCTACGGTCCCTGCTCGACCTGCCGGGATGCGCTGCGGACGATGTTCGCGGCAACCAAACGCGACGTCGAAGTCGCTGACTACGAGCCGAAGATGAACGTCACGCCCAACGCGGTGGCCACCAAAGAATGAAAGTCACCGCAACGCTCGATGCTCCGTGCAACGCAGCGACGATGTTCTCATGGGTACAGGATCTGGCCCGATATCCCCAGTGGCTCACCATCATCACCGACGTCGAAGCCGACGGAGATGGCTGGCGGGTGGAACTGCGGGGAAAGATCGGTCCACTCGCCCGGTCGAAGCGGTTACGCATGGAACGTACTGTGCACACGCCGAACGAACTAGTCGTGTTTGAACGACGCGAGACCGACGGTCGCAACCACGCCGCATGGACGCTGCACTCCGCCGTCACCGAGACGGCCACCGGTTCTCATCTGGTGATGGATCTTGGCTACGAGGGCAGGCTGTGGGGTGCGGTCATCGAGGCGCTGCTCAAAGACGAAATAGACCAGGCTCGCAGCCGGTTGCTTGCTCTCGTCAGCTGAGGCTGTCTTAACGCTGGTGCCCCGAAGCCACCCTCTCCGGATGAGAACCTGAGAAGTTGAGGCGTTCTCTGAGAAACACGTCAGGGTCCTTGTTGAAGCTCGGCGTCGAATCGTCCGAGTACTAGGGCAACGAACGTCGACAAGACAGAGGTTTTACGTGCCCAGGCCAAGATCCATCCGCAATCCCCGCATCCGCGCCCGCCGCCGCATTGCTACCTACGGCGCTGCCTTGATCGGCGTTGGCGTGCTCGTCTCCACGGCCGCATCTGCCATTGTGTCAACTCCGCTGGGGTACGACGCAGCCAACGACGCTGGGTCGATGCAATTGATTGCGAAGTCAACGGGCGCTCAGGCAATGTGGAACGCCGGATTCACGGGTAAGGGCATCGATGTCGCGGTGATCGACACCGGAGTTGCTCGGGTACCAGGTCTGAATCAGCCCGGAAAAGTCGTTGACGGCGTGGACGTATCGTTTGACTCTCAGAGTCCTGAACTGACGTATAACGATGGCTTCGGCCACGGCACCATCATGGCCAGTATTATCGCCGGGTCCGATGTGGCGGCCGGATCGCCCAAGTCATCGTTTAGTGACCCCACCAAATTTGTGGGCATTGCTCCCGAGGCGCGCATCATCAGCGTCAAGGCCGGCGCGGCCGACGGTGCGGTCGACATCTCGCAGATGATCGCGGCGATCAACTGGGTCACCGAGCACAAGAACGACAACGGCATGAACATTCGCGTCCTGAACCTCAGCTTTGGCAGTGACACACCGCAGGCAGCCGCCATTGATCCGCTCGTGTTTGCTGCGGAGGCTGCCTGGAAGGAGGGCATTGTGGTCGTGGCGTCCTCGGGCAATGACGGCCTGTCGCAAGTTCTCTACCTTGCGAATCCGGCGGCCAGCCGGGCCATCATCGCAGTTGGCTCGTCAGACACCAACGGCACACCCGCAATCACCGACGACTTTGTTCCCGAATTTGCCCAACACGGCACGCCGTTGCGTTCCGTTGACGTCATCGCGCCCGGCAGCCATGTACTCGGTCTCAAGGCACCCGGTTCATTCATCGATGAGACGGTAACCACCGGCAAGGTCGGCACCCGCTTCCAGAGGGGGAGCGGTACGTCACAGGCCGCCGCAGTGGTCTCGGGACTTGCGGCGTTGATCGTTCAGAAGTTCCCGAACGCTACTCCCGGCCAGGTAAAGAAGATGCTGACCAACTCGGCCCAGTCGATCCATCCGGCTACAGGTTTGTTCTCAACTCTCTACAACTCATGGTACGAGGGCAGCGGAGAGGCCAACATGACTGGCGTTGTGTCACTGAAGAAGGTACCGGCCGCAGATGTGGTCTCGGAGTGGAGCGACGGTAGTGGCAGCCTCGATGCGGCCCGCGGCTCGGCCCATGTTGTTTCGAATGGTGTCGCTCTTACGGGCGAAGTCGACATCATGGGTCAACCGTGGAATCCCAAAGTTTGGGTCGCGGCAACAAACGCCGGCACTACCTGGTCCGGCGCAACGTGGAACGGCATGAGGTGGTCTGGTGACGGATGGCTCGGCATGAGGTGGTCCGGCATGAGGTGGTCCGGCGCGGATTGGTCGGGAACATCCTGGTCAAGTATGAAATGGTCCGGCCTCACGTGGGACAGCTTGAAGTGGTCAGGAGGGTCCTGGTCCGGCATGAAGTGGGCCGATTCCTCGTGGTCCGGCCTGAGGTGGGCTGGTAGCGGCTGGAGCTAGGCGATCTCGACGGCCGGCGGTTTCCGTAGAAACAGGCAATCTTGCCGGGAGCTTGCCGAAAGAAAAGGGTCTGCGAGCCGACAAGTGAGATGAGCTTTATGGACACCGCCCGATGACGTCTCTGAATTCGACCGAACCGCCCGATGAGGCCCTCTCATCGGGCGGAAGCGACATATCGACCGAGAGCCAGCACGCGTTCGGGTTGATTGTGGCGACCGCTGCTCTCACCGTGGCCGTGCTCCTGCCGCTTTACATCGTTGGTCTGGCCTCCCTGCAACCGCTGTACTCGCCGCATCTGCCATGGTGGTGCGTTGCGCTGGCTTTCGCGGCCGCCGACAGAGTTACGTTCTACTTTGAGATTCGGCGCCAGGCCATTGGCTTCACGTTAGCGGAGCTACCGCTGACGCTTTCCTTGTTCTTTTGTTCACCGTTTCAGCTCATCGTCGGGCGTTTGATTGGAGTAGCACTCGTTTCTTTGCTCGATGATCGTCGCCCCGACCGAAAGCACATCCTGAACCTCACCAACGCTGCGATCGAATGTGTGATTGCAATGTTGGTGTTCCGCAGCCTTCCCGGTAATCACGATCTCTCATATCCGGCAACGTGGATTGAGGCAGTGGTAGCGATCTCGGCGGGGAACGCGATCACGTTCGCCCTGTTGACGATGGCGATGCGTTGGCACGGAGCCAAGCCGATGATTCGCAACATGGCAATTGCGATGGCGGTGACGATGACGAGCAACATCTGTTTGGCGATCCTGGCTGCGACGTTGATGACAACGAACCCTTGGGCCCTGATTCCGTTCGTAGCGCTCATTGGCTTCGTCGTCGCCGTGTATCGCGCGTACAACGCGCTGGCAAAGCGGCATCGGAGTCTCGAGCAGCTGTATGAATTCACCCGACTCGTCAGTGGCTCTCAGAAACCCGACTTGGTGCTGAGGGCCATGCTCCACGATGCCCGGCGGCTGCTTCGATCAGACCTCGCCGCAATCGTGTTGCAGTCCGACGACACCGACGATTCGAGTGCTCGATGGTTCCACTCGACGGGTGATCGTGTCCTTGGTGAGATGAGTCTGGCCGAGTTGGCCAGCTACACCGGAGCCGGCTACGCGGTGGTCATCCCGAGAGACTCAAAGGTGCCGCAGCACCGCGAGCTGCTAAGCCGGCTTGGCGCCAAGGATTGTGTGGTGGCGCCAATCTTCGAAGGTGATCACGCCATTGGCATGATGATGGCCTGTGACCGGGAAACGGAGGTGAGTACGTTCACCAATGAGGACGGCCAGGTGCTTACCACCATTGCCAACCATGCCGGCATAGCACTCGAAAACGGCCGACTTATCGAACGTCTTCATCAGCAGGCAGCCCAACGCGAGCATGAGTCTTTGCACGATCCGCTGACCGGCTTGCCGAACCGCACTCGCTTCTTGCGCGACGTGGCGCGCTCCATTGAGGAGGCACAGCCCACGGGTGACACCTTTGCGGTGGCGCTGCTTGACCTCAACGACTTCAAAGAGGTGAATGACACCCTGGGACACCATAACGGTGACCTGCTCCTCGCTCAGGTGGCTTCCAGGCTTCGGGTTGCTCTGTCGGACCGTGTTGTGGTCGCTCGACTCGGTGGTGATGAGTTTGCGATCCTCACCCCACTCGGTGCGTCGACCGAGAGCGTTCGCGCACTGGGGGCCACGATCGAACAGGCCTTCCGCGGAACGTTCCTCGCAGAAAACATTACGTTGGAAGTAGCCGCAAGCGTTGGCTTTGCGCTGTACCCCGAACACGGCGACGACCCTTCAACCCTGATGCAACGGGCTGACGTGGCGATGTACGAAGCCAAGGCATCACGATCAAGTGGGGTCGCGATCTACGACGCCGAGCGGGATCGAAACACGCCTCGACGCTTGGCTTTTGCCACCGATCTGCGGTCGGCTCTTGACACCGGCGCTATCACGCTCGACTATCAGCCCAAGGCGGCGCTCCGGACCGGTACCGTCGTTGGCGTTGAAGCACTGGCCCGGTGGGTCCATCCCGAGTACGGCCCGGTTCCTCCGGATGAGTTCATTGCGCTGGCGGAACGAACGGGCCTGATCGACTCGCTCACGCAGCACGTGCTCGTACAGGGCTTCGACCAACTCGAGCAATGGACGGGCGAGGGTCTTGACGTGGCCATGTCGTTGAACCTTTCCGTGCACAATCTCATGAATCCGAAGCTGCCAGCCATGGTCTCGCGATTGCTCAGCCGACGATCGATCCGGTCAAGCTCGGTGACGTTTGAAGTGACAGAGACAATCATGATGGTTGAGCCCGCCACCGTGAGCCGGATTTTGCATGAGCTTTCCGACCTTGGCACCAAGATCTCCATAGACGATTTCGGCACCGGGCATTCCTCGTTGTCGTATCTCCGCCAACTACCGGTTGACGAGCTAAAGATCGACAAGTCGATCGTGTTCCCTCTCACGACCGACCCGAATGCCGCCACCATCGTGCGATCCATCATCGATCTCGCGAACAGCCTTGGCATCTCCGTGGTAGCCGAAGGAGTCGAGGATCAAGCGACTTGGGACGCTCTCTTAGATATGGGTTGCGACGTGGCCCAGGGTTACTTCCTCAGTCGCCCGGCTCGGCCCGCTGTATTCGAGCAATGGCTCCGGGATCGAACTCCGACGTCCAGGCCAAGTCGTTTGAGCGGTCTCGCTATCTCTTAAGAGATCACGGTAATCAGTCGGTTTCGTTGGCCCAGGCGCTCCAGCGGTGGCCGTGGCGTTCGAGGGTAAGAGGGACGCCGAAGCACTCGCTGAGGTTGGCGCTCGTCAGCACTTGACCGATCTTTCCGGCCACCAACACTCGACCTTCACGCAGCAAGAGAGCGTGGGTGAAGCCCGGAGGGATCTCGTCCACGTGATGCGTCACGAGCATCATGGCCGGTGCGCTTGGGTCGTTGGCCAGCGCAGCCAGGCTGCTGACGAGCTGCTCACGTCCCCCGAGGTCAAGGCCGGCTGTCGGTTCATCGAGCAAGAGCAGCCCTGGGTCGGTCATAAGCGAACGGGCCAGCAGCACCCGCTGCTGTTCGCCTGACGACAATGTGCCCAATTCGCGGTAGACGTAGCGGCCCATGCCGAGGCGGGCCAACTGCGCCGCCGCCTTGTCCCGATCGGCGTCGTCGTAGGTGTGCCACCACGGCTCAAGGGCCGCGTGCTTGGCCGTCATGACAACCTCAAGGGCGGTCAGTTCTGGACGTAGTTGCGTTGTCAACGATGAGGATGCCACGCCGATCCGGGTGCGTAGTGAGCGCACGTCGGTACGTCCGAGGCGCTCGCCGAGAACATCGACGTCGCCCGACGACGGATGCAGGTACAGCGAGGCGATGCGGACCAGGCTGGTCTTGCCCGAGCCATTGGCCCCGAGCAGTACCCACCGTTCGTGGGGCTGAATCTTCCAGCTGATCGTATTGAGGATCAGCCGTTCATCTCGAATGAGCGACACCTTCGACAAACGAAGGGCGGGAATCACAACGGCCCGGCCTGGATCAAGACGATATCGCGCACTGGCATGATGTCTATCTTGACCCAGACCGGGCCGGGTTCTGCGGTACCGGGGCGTTAGTTGCCAGCGACCGGGACGTGCTCTTCGGCCATCTGGTCAGCCAGCATGGTGGGCATGTAGTAGTCGCGCAGATACGAGACTCCCTTGCCGCCATTTGTGACCCGGCCGTCCGAGACGGGGGTGGGGACGTTGTTGAGCAGATGACGCGCCATGGCGTTCTCCTTTGCGTAGACGACACGGCCACCGTGACCGTGCTGAATTCGAGCTCGCTGGC
>JAYTKG010000367.1:0-3341 GCA_043730435.1 Acidimicrobiia bacterium
CTCGACTACTTCGAGAAGCTCATCGGCAACGAGCACATCCGCAGCGACCTCGACAACCCCCGAGGCATCTACGGCCCAACCGACCGCAACCGCGCCTACACTCCCTCAACCGCCGTCCCGTTCCTCACGCCCGCCATCCTCCGCCAAATGCGAGTCGGCGACGCCCTCCTCATCCACGGCGCACTCCCACCGGCATGGTTACGTCGATCCCAGGGGAATTAGGGACTGAGTCGCAACTATCAATGTATTTCCGTTAGGATTGAACGAGAATAACCTCTAAAGTGTTATCTGCCTACAAGGAGGGCAAAGAAATGCTTCTCCGGTTCAGCGTTTTCAACCATCGGTCGATCTTGGACGCCGCCGAGTTTTCCATGATCGCTGTTGACAAGGAACGTTCGGCTGTTCGCAGCTTTGAGTTACTCAATGAGGGGGTCCTACCGGTCGCGGGAATCTACGGACCGAACGCCTCAGGAAAGTCGAACCTGCTGGACGCGCTGGCCTGGCTTGGCGCCGCTGTGTCGAGATCGCTCCGCGCGTGGGACGAATTCATTCCACGGGATCCGTTCAGGTTTGGCGCGGGTCCTTCCGAACCGTCGATCTTCGAAATCGAGATGATGGTCGAGGGAGTTCGTCACAGTTACGAGCTAACGGTGACAAATTCTGAGGTTCTTCATGAAGCACTCCATAGCTATCCGCAGCGCAAACGGCGGACGATTTTCGAGCGCAATGGAGAGGACCTTCAGTTTCGTCGCGGACTAGGGGGTCTTGCGGGCACCCGGGGGCTGCTGACACCACGCACACTTGCCTTATCGGCAGCGATGCGATTCGACGACGAGTCCGTCACCCCATTTGCTCGCCAGTTGGCTTCGATCCGGCTCATGGGAGCTGCTCGAAATCCGTACCTTCGGGGATTCCCGGCCTCCATTTCAACTACCGAGCGTTGGTTTGTGAATCACGAGCCAACCTTGTTCGAGGATATCAACGAAGAATTCACCAACCGACGCGACACAGCCCTCGCATTGCTCCGGTTCGCTGATCTTGGAATTGGTGATGTCCAAATTGTAGAGGAGGAGGGCGAGGATGCGCGTTCCGTACGAAGTGCCGCTGGCACCCGAGGGCCGCGACGCTCACTGCGGCTGGTTCACAAGGTTGGTCGACAGGAGGAAGCGTTTGAACTTGAGGACGAATCTGTCGGCACTCGGACGTGGTTCCGACTCATTGGGCCAACTCTCAATGCGTTGGAGCGCGGCCAGCTACTGCTCTTTGATGAGCTTGATGCAAGCCTTCATCCCCGGCTTTCGGCTCGACTTGTGTCGCTGTTTCAGGACCCTGCAACGAATAGGCGCGGCGCTCAATTGGTCTTCACATCCCACGATACGAGCCTGCTGAACACCCTGAATCGCGACGAAGTCTGGCTAACCGAGAAGGGGGTGGATGGGGCTTCTCGTCTCGCTGCGTTGGCCGAGTATGGCGGAGAGCGTGTGCGCCAATCCGTGAACATCGAGCGGGCATATCTCCAGGGCAGGTTCGGGGCGGTTCCTGAGCTGGACCAGATCGTTCTCCGCCGAGCTATGGGTCTTCTACTCGGAGAGGAATCCGTTCGTGACGAAACGACGCCCGGCTAGTCCCTCCAAGCCGCTCCGTCGAAACGTTGCCGTCCGCCAGCCGAAGAAGACACTTCAGATCTTCTGTGAGGGTGAGCGCACTGAGCCCGAGTACCTGCTCGCGTTGAAGCGTGAGCCAGAGGTGCGAGATGTCTCCGCCGTTGACCTACAGGTGGAACTCGGCTCCACAGGTTCGGTGCCCATGACTCTCGTAAACCTGGCGGTAGAAGCAATAAGGAATTCGGACGGCGAGGTCGACGAGGTCTGGTGCGTTTTCGATGTCGAATGGCCCCAAAATCATCCCAACCTTGTTGAGGCATGCGACAAGGCTCGCCGGCATGGCATTCGGCTGGCGATATCGAACCCGTGTTTTGAACTCTGGCTTGTGCTCCACCACCGCGAGCAGTCCGCGTGGCTCGACAACGATCCGGCGCGTCGGCTCAGACGAAGCATCGACGGGCAAGACGACAAGGGTGTCGATCCATCCAGGTACATCCCGCACCGATCCGTCGCGGCGGAACGAGCCAGACGTCTGGCTGATCGTCATAGTGTGAACGAGACAGCGTTCCCGCAGGACAACCCCTCCTCCACGATGTTCGAGTTGATCGATTCGGTAAGCCCGAAGGACGAGAAAGGCTCTCGGTAGATCGACCGCACGCGACCAGACCTCGCCTATTCGAGGTCGCGTGTCACACCCCCTGCGTATGCTGGCGAAGCCATGACTTCATCGGACAACCTCGTCAGCCTTGTGCGCGAACTACAGCGACTTGGGCGCGAAACGCAGTGGGTCGAGTTCAAGGTCGACAACGCTAAGCCCGACGAGATTGGCGAGTACATCTCGGCCCTCGCAAACGGTGCCGCCCGCACCGGACGGCCGTTCGGCTACCTCGTCTGGGGTATCGACGACCAGCATCACGCCGTGGTGGGAACAAAATTCGACCCGTTCACGACCAAGATCGGCAACGAAGAACTCGAAAGCTGGCTCGTCCGCTCGCTCAGTCCACGAGTGAGTTTCCAGTTCTTCCACTGTGTCATTGACGGCCACAACGTCGTGGCCCTTGAGATAGGGCGCGCCAACAGTTCGCCGGTGCAATTCAAGGGCAGCGAGTACATCCGTATCGGGTCGTACAAGAAGCTCCTGAAAGACCATCCGCAGATCGAGCGAGAACTTTGGCGCGCGTTCGAGCGAGTGACCTTTGAGTGGCAAACCGAACGCGAAAACGTGCCTGTCGACGAGGTCCTGAACCTCCTCGACTGGGAGCTCTACTTCAGTTCGATGAAGCTCTCGCGCCCGTCCGATCCGGCGGCGGTAATCGAAGCGCTCGTCGCTGAACGGCTGATCGCCGCCAACATCCGTGGTGGCTGGGACATCACGTATCTTGCGGCGATCTGCCTCGCCCGGAAACTGGCAGGCTTCAACCGGGTCTGGCGCAAGACGCTTCGCATCGTCCGGTACAACGGTACCAGCCGAATGAACGCCATCGACGAACGAGAGATCACCCCTGGATACGTCCGAGGGCTCGACGACGCGATGGCCTATTTGGAGATCGTGCTGCCTCACGGCGAAGTCATCGACGTCAAACGCCGAACGATCTACCACTACCCGCTCATCGCCGTCCGTGAGCTGATCGCCAACGCGCTCATCCACCAAGACTTCTCTGTAACAGGAGCCGGGCCAATGGTCGAGATCTTCGAAGGCCGTATCGAAATCACCAACCCCGGCGCACCGCTCGTCGA
>JAYTKG010000368.1:0-3850 GCA_043730435.1 Acidimicrobiia bacterium
CCCAGCAGCAGTAGCTGCCGCAAGTTCGCGGAGGAAGGCTTCGGCTTCAGCGCGGTGGCGGGTGCGTTTCATCGGAGGTAACGCCTTCACGACGTCCCATCGGTAGTTGGCCCTATTGAGGCGTGGGTCGAAGATGGCGACGACGCCCTGGTCGTGCACACTTCGGATGAGACGGCCGGCGGCTTGGGCCAGCATGGTGGTGGCTCGGGGAAGGTCAACCAGGCGGAACGCGTCGGCGCCGGCGGCCTCGCGTCGGGCGTCCAGCAGCGGGTCATCGGGTCGGGGGAACGGGAGTCGATCAATGGTGACCAGACTGAGCGTTTCACCCGGAATGTCGATGCCTTGGAACAGCCCGGCCGTTGCGAACAGGCAGATCGACGGGTCTGACTTGAACTCGGCAATCAGCGCCGGCTTGGGCAAATCCCGCTGGCCAAGCAGCTTGAACGGCAGGCGCGGTCGCAACGCTTCGAGAGCGGCGTCCATGGCCTTCCAGCTGGTGAATAGCGCCAGTGTGCGCCCTCCGGCCGCGGTGATGAGCGCTTCGAGTTCATCGTGGACGGCCTTGCCGAACGCGGGCTGGCGAGGGTCGGGCAGGTGCGTGGCGCAGTAGAGCAGTCCGTTGCTGGCGTAGTCGAATGGGCTGTCGACTGCTAGCTCGTCGGTCTTCTCCATGGGCAACCCGACACGGGCCACGAGACCAAGCGGAATCGTTGCACTGGTCAAAATGGCGGTTCGCACCGTCCACACGCCTTCGTGCAGTACGGGGCCGACATCGATGGGAGCGAGCGCAAGCTGGGCGCGATCGGCGGGGCCCTCCACCCATGCCACCATCCCGGTTGCGTAGGTGAGTGCAGTGTCGATGTCGTTGATGACGCCGAGCACGGCGCGTTGCGCTCGGAGCTTTCGTTGGGCCACGTCGCCGATGTCGCTGTCGATGGCCCGGAGCTCGCCCTGGGCTTTGTCGACGCGTCCACGGATGGTCATCAGCCCGTCAACGATGCCAGGTGGCAACGGGCGGGGGAGTCGCTTGTCGACGAAGGGCTGCAGTGACTGGGTGAGCAACGTGGCCGCGCCAGCCAATTCGGCGACAAGGGCGTCGTCGGCCAGTACTAGTCGTACCAGTCGGGCGAGGTTGAGGAAGCGACCCGGGCCGAGTGACGCGCCGCTGGTATCGGTGATGGTGTCTTCGAGCTGGTGGGCTTCGTCGAATACCACGACGTCGTGCTCGGGCAATACCACGCCACCGGATGCGAGGTGGGTTCCGTACAAGTGGGTGTTTACGACGAGCACGTCAGCGACGGCGGCGCGTTTGCGGGCCATCTCAGCCAGGCAGGGGTCACCCATCGGGCACTTTTGCGCGCCGGGACATTCCTCGGCAGTAGTGCTGACCAGCTGCCATGCTCGTGGTGACGGCGCCCAATCGAGTTCGGTCGGATCGCCCGCTTGGGTCACGCCCGACCACTCGATCAACTTGCGAACCTCGGCCTTGATTTGAGGGCTCACATCGTCCAATTCAAGCTGTCCGTCGGCTCCGGACTGGGCCTCCCGAAGTCGTTGCAAACAGAGGTAGTTGCTGCGGCCTTTGAGCACAGCCCAATCAAACGGGTGCGTCATGTGCTTCTGCACGAAGGGCAGATCCTTGGTTGCCAGCTGGTCCTGCAGGGCCTTGGTGGCCGTGGCTATCACGACTCTTTTGCCGGATTCGATGATGGGCACCAGGTAAGCCAACGACTTGCCGGTACCCGTTCCGGCCTCTACCACGAGGTGTCGACCGGACGTGATTGCGTCGGCAATGGCGACGGCCATTTTCTCCTGGCCTGGTCGTGCTTCACCGCCACCGGCGAGTTCGGTGACAAGACGGCTGAGTTCGGAAACCGTCTGGTCGGCGAGGGATGACACGACCAACCATCGTAGAACCCCGCGACCCCAGCGACCCGGACCCGTTGGGCCGAGGAACCGCTGCGCAACCGGCGCGGGCGGTAACGTGAGGCCGATGGGCCTGTTGGATGGAATCGACCAATCGCGTATCCCGGCCCATATCGGCTGTGTCATGGATGGAAATGGGCGTTGGGCGCAACAGCGAGGTCTCAAGCGCACCGAAGGCCACGCCGCAGGCGAAGAAGCGCTGTTCGACGCAGTGCAGGGCGCGCTTGAACTCGGCGTCTCCTGGCTGACCGTCTATGCGTTCTCCACCGAGAATTGGCGTCGTCCGGTCGACGAGGTGCGCTTCCTTATGCGCTTCAACGAGGACATCCTGCTGCGTCGCCGGGACGAGTTGAACAACCAGGGTGTGCGCATCCGCTTTGCCGGTCGGCGTGACTGGCGGGTGCCGCGCCGCCTGTTGAAGCGACAGGACGAGGCAATTGAGCTCACGAAGGACAACCGCAAGCTTACCTTGACCTTCGCGTTCAATTACGGGGGTCGGGCCGAGATTGTCGACGCCGTGAAGGCCATGGTGGCCGAGGGAATCACCGCCGCTCAGGTGGATGAGAAGGCAATCCGCAAGCACCTCTATCACTCCGATATGCCCGACCCCGACGTTGTTGTACGCACCTCGGGTGAGTACCGCATCTCCAACTTCTTGCTGTGGGAACTGGCCTATTCCGAACTGATCTTCACCGAGGTGCTGTGGCCCGACTTCCGCAAGGAACATCTGGCCGACGCCGTGCGTGAATTTCAGCGCCGTGACCGTCGGTTCGGCGGCGTCGACACGTGACCCTTTACCGCGACTCGGGCGTGGTGTTGCGTACCTACAAGTTGCGCGAGTCCGACCGCATCGTGGTGCTTATGACCGAACAGCACGGCAAGGTCCGTGCGGTGGCCCGTGGTGTGCGCAAAGGGTCGAGCAAGTTCGGCGGCCGGCTTGAGCCGTTGTCACACATTGCGTTGCTGTTGAACGAAGGTCGCGAGCTCGACTCGGTCAGCCAGGTGGAATCCATCGACGCCTTCCGTTCCGTGCGGGAGGACTACGACCGCATGTCCAGTGGAATCGCCATGCTTGAAGCGGTCGACCAGATAGCGCAGGAACGCGAGCCCAACCCCAAGCTCTATCAGATGTTGGTCGGCGCTCTGCGGACGCTGGCTGCTCGACCAGCGCCGCTGCTGGTGCCGTCGTTCTATTGGAAGGTACTCGCCGCGGCGGGGGTGCATCCGCAGCTTGAGGTGTGCGTGTCGTGTGATGAGTCCGAGGGCCTCGTGTCGTTCGATCTCTTTGAAGGTGGTGTGCAGTGTCGGGCGTGCCGTCGTGGTGTGCCGATCTCACCAAGCGCGCTCGGGTTGATGCGCCGCATTCTTGGCGGTGACATGCTGAGCGCCCTCAACGAGCCCTACTCGGCGGCCGTGCACGAGGTGGAAATCCTGGCCACGAAGGCCTTCGAACACCATGTCGAACGTCGGCTTCGAGTGGTTCATACCCTCGGCGGTTCGTAGGAAAACCCCGGGCCAAACGTGACTGGGCCGCTAAGGTTTGCGGCCTATGCCAGCAACCGAGCTCGACCAGATCGTCAATCTCTGTAAGCGACGAGGCTTCGTCTTCCCGTCGGCGGAGATCTACGGCGGTTTCCGCTCCACCTATGACTACGGCCCTCTTGGCGTGCTGCTGCTGCGCAATGTGAAAGAGGCCTGGTGGCGCTCGATGGTGCAGTTGCGCCACGACGTGGTCGGCATTGATGCGGCCATTCTCGGCCCGCCCCAGGTGTTCGAAGCGTCGGGCCATCTGGCCAACTTCAGTGACCCACTGGTCGATTGCACCAACTGCAAGAACCGTTTCCGCCTCGACAAGCTTGACGACCCGAACACGTGCCCCAGCTGCGGCAAGAGCGGCACGTTCACCGAGGCACGCCAGTTCAAC
>JAYTKG010000369.1:0-10791 GCA_043730435.1 Acidimicrobiia bacterium
CTTTTCCTCCAAGAGCAGGCGTATGTACCGCTGATCATGGACGCTCTCGCGCTCTTAGTGGTGGATTATCGCGCGGAACGCGCGAATCCCTTGGAGCCAGACCCTAGTAGTGACACCCTTTCCCGAAATCTTTACTTGTCGTGGATGTACGTCGTATGTACGATGAACTCCATATAGAGGAGACCACCGTGAATGCCGTCACGTCCCCCACTCAATCCGTAGAACCAACTGATCAGCGATCCTCTAAAGAAGGTCGACTCAATCTTCGGGTGACCGAACGTCAAGATCATCTCATCCGTCGTGCGGCGGCTGCGCTCGATAAAAGTGTCACGGAGTTCGTCCTCGACAGCGTGGCGCTTGAGGCGGAGCGGGTCCTCGCAGAGCAGCGTTGGTTCATGCTGTCGGAAGCGGAATGGTCACGTTTCCACGAGCTGCTCGATCAGCCCCTACCAGCTGATGATCAGCGGCTACAACGGTTGCTTAGCGAACGGCGTCAGATCGACCTGTCCGATCTGTGAGTTCACTCAAGCCCGAACTCCCGAAACTTAGGGAAGATCACGATCTCAGCGGCTTCAGTTGTGGAGCCGCTGAGATCAACGAGTGGGTCCAGAAACGTGCTTGGAAGGCACAGCAGGTTGGCAACGCCAACGTCTTCGTGTTCGAACACGATGGCGCGGTGCTTGGCTTCTACGCACTGGCAACGGGTGGTGTCGAGCACGCAGGCGCGCCAAGGTTTGTCCGAGAGAACGCCCCCGACCCGGCTCCGATACTCCTACTTGCGAGGCTCGGCGTAGATGAGAAGGCGAGAGGCCGAGGCATCGGCTGGGCATTGCTCCAAGACGTGCTGCTCCGGTCGGTTGAGATTTCCGATCAAGTTGGGTTCCGCGCGTTGGTGATCCACTGCCGTGACGAGACTGCTAGAGATTTCTACATGCACCAGACCCCGAGCTTCAGCGCTTCCATAACCGATCCGCTGCATCTGTTTATCTCGCTCAAGTCGCTCAGAGCGCTCGCTCAATCAGACGGCTGACCGATTTCAACCGGTCGATGAGTAGACGAGCGTGAGTATGAACACTGCCAATCACCAACCGGCACTCTTCTCCGTCCTCGGCCAGAACCCACATGTAGCAGCCGTCTTGGTCTGGCATAGCGAAACAGTCATCGGCGCTGAGCCGTGCGCGGTCGCGCTCGCCGAGTCGTTCTCACGCAACAGAATGGTTGTACCTCGAAAGTGCTGAGTCGAGCTGTGTTCCGAACGTCGGCACAATGAGTTCGATCGCGTCGGCTGGCGAACACGGGATGAGGCAAAAAGCTCGTCTGCTATCCAGGTCTGCCTTGTGGCTCTGTGCAAACGTCAGGCTGGCCGACTCGAAAGTGCAGCCGCAAGTTCTGGCCGGCCGTGAGCGAGAAGGGACACGGCCTGCGTTGAGAACCCCGACGGGATGGCGATTGATGCCTTTGGCGTGGGCGCAGGTGCTGGCCCAACTCGGTAAGGGAAGTACGGCAGTTGCGTTGCTCGTCGATTGGAACGGCGCCCGCCGACATCGGTCGCGACCGGGGCCACATCACTGCGCTGCATGCGGCCTCGGTGCGTGGCCTGAAGGCTACGTGGCCGGATAGATCTTTTGCCCGACGATCCGTTCGGTGGCTGCGCTTGCGGTCACATCGCTGCCCGACAATGGCGTGGCTCTCGCGGTGGCGGTCGATGCGAGGTAGGTGTTGTTCACTCGTTCTACCCAAAGCTTCGCCGACTCGCCTGGCATCAGCGTGGTGAGGCTGCCCGATGACAGGGTCATGGTTTGTTGCGTAGCGCCGACGTCGGTCAAACGAATCGATGTCAAAGGCTCATTGCCGATGTTGGTGATGACGTAGCAGTAGGTCACCGGTGCATCCTGATCCGCGTTCAATGTCGAGGACCCCACGCCGCATGAGCCGCCGGCATTATGACCGACATAGATCGATGCGCTCAACGACAGAGCTGGCATTGCGATGAAATAAAAGGTGGCGTCAGAGTTGCTTGCGGGAAGAACGGCCGGCAGAGCGACGCCGTTTGCATCGAACGGCGTTGCCGAGATGGTGGCACCCGTGATGTGGCCGCCCGCTTCGTCATGGCCCTGTGCGGTGTAGATCCACGTTTCGGTCGGCTCGATAAAACCGTTGCCGTTGAGATCACCGCTTGCGTAGGTGGGCGTGATGTCATCGGCAGGGTTGGGTGTGCCCGCGTTATCCATGAGTTGGATGGCCCCCAACAACGTCTGGCCCGTATTTCGAACCGAGTACGACAGCGCAACCGGGTTGCCCTGACGGATGGTGAGACCGGGAGGGCGGCTGGCCGTTGCCCATTCACGGTGGTCGTTACCGACACGGTTGCCGTTGCGCACGATGACGGCATGATTGCGTCGAAGGCCAAATCAACGGCCACCTTGTCGACCGCGGCCCCGGCAGTAACGGTTACCTCGGTCCGGTGCTTTACGCCCATTGGCTGCACCGCCACATACACGGACGGGCAGAAGTCACGCACCACCGTGTTGACGCACATCTCGACAGGATCACCCTTCCACGCCACTTCGATCGTTGGCGTCGCGGCCACGAAGGCCGTGGGAGACAGCCCGACAAAAAACAGCTCAATCGTGAGGGCAGTCTTCGTCCCCGAGAACGGCACGCTGCTGATGTCAATCGATGATGTTGTGGCCGGATAGTTCTTCAAGAGCCAACCCGGCACCACCTTCCCGGAGCTGTCGCGAAGTGTGAGTGCAAAACCGGTGTAACCGCCCGCGAGGTCATTGAGCTTCAAACGATCCCACCCCGTTACGTGATCGGTGCGGCCGTCGCAGTAGGTCGGAGAAACCGCGACAGAGGTCATATTGCAGCCAACCAGCCCGCTGTGGGTTTCGAAGCTCTCGAGGATTCCGTCGTCTCCCATCGACCACACGCACGCAGGCGCGAATGGGTCGTGGCGAAGGCTGTACGGCTTGGTCGCCACCGGTGTGACAATCGGGAAGTTCGGACACGGAGCGTCGGTCGACCAGTCAAAACAGACGACACGACCAGTGTGATTGACCGACCAGGGGATGAAGGTTCGAGTCCCGGCAGTCGTTGCGTACCCGCCCCACGAACTGTTCCAGGCCAACTCACCCATTGGTAGCCACGCTTCGAACGCTGCACCCACGGCCAGCCCCGCACCGGCAAGATCGAAGCACGTCGCCGCAGCCGTCATGGAGGAACGACTGCAGAAGCCGATCAGCGCGCCGCTCGCGTCAAGTCGTGGCGTCGGGTCCTGACCGTTGTCCCAACTGGCGGTGGCGACACCGCTGCAGGCGGTATGGGTCTGACTGTCAAAGCATGCGAGCGAACTGAGTGTCGTACCTAGCGGCGTGAACGTGTACGACACCTTTCCGTCGGACCGGTAGGGATTCTGTCCATCGGAGGACCAAAAGATGTTGAGGCTGCGATAGTCGGCCTTTGCACCATCGACCATCCCTGGAATACCGGTCGAGAATGGCTGCCCACCACAGGCCGCCGATGTGACCAGGTTGAAACAACCAACCTTCAGGGTGCTGGTTGGTTCGTCACGGAACATGAACAGGACCTGGTTCCCGTACGACCAGGGTTCGGACACGAACGCTGGCTTGGCCGTCGAGCCCGTTCCGATCCTTGTGATACCGCAGTCGGCAAGTCGATCAAGGTCCAAGCAGGCGAGCACGATGCCGGTCGAGTCAACGGCCGGTATGTAGGCCCGCCCGGTACGCGGGTTCACCCACCCATCAGAGTGGCCGGCGGTGGTGAGCGAGCGAGAAGGGGTAGCGGCACCGCACGTCGCTCCGGTCAGTTTGTTGAAGCACACCATGACCAGATTGCCGTGGTGGGGAACGCTGAAAACCTTGTCGTTTCGGAAGACCGGAAAGTAGCTGTCTCCTCCGCCACTCATACTGGTGGAAACGCTCGACGCGACGGGCGGCGTTATGCGAGTGACGACCCCGCTCTTGCCAGCCTCGGGTGTGAATTCGGCCGAGGCCTGTACTGCTCGAACCGTCGTGGCATCGCTCGGTGCGGTCGGCGACCACGTTGCGCCATCGGTGGAGTAGCTGGCATTCCAGCCAGCCGGTACTTTCACCGAACCGGGCAGCACCGTCTGTCGGGTCGGGTCCCATGATTGCACGATGGATCCGCCGCCGATTTTGGCTGAAGTGTTCTGGAACGAATCGATCCACGTCGCCGTATCGCCAACAGCAATTTGGTTCTTCGGCGCGACTCCGCCGGCAAGATTCCCCAAGGTTCCTGTTGTTCCGGCCGACACTGCTCCGGCACTGGTAAGGGTCGACATGAGGCCGGGCCCGCTCACTGCGAATGCTCCGATGGCCGCGCCGATAGTTGCAACGACAAGAACTCCCGCAGCGATCTTGATTCCCTTGTGCCGCATCAATACTCCATCGAGTCGAACGCGCGAAACGTCTGCGCTCTGTCGATTCTCGGCAGATTCCGCTGCGGGTTGAATGGCGCGGCGCGTTCTTGTGACGTTCTGAACGGACCTGAAGAAATCCGTATCAACTCGGGCAGCGCCGGACTGCGGATGAACGTTGCCGTGGGTAAGCGAGGTCGGGCTGGCCCGGAGGGTTACCGTGTCGTGATGAACACCCGTGACCCAGGCCACACCGTCGTGACGGGTAGCACCGAATCGGAGCGTCTCGTCGGGGCTGCACAGAGCTCCTTCGACACCGAACCTTGGGTAACGGCTGGGCGTGAGTATCCGGTGCGTTGGGTCAGTCGCTCAGAGGGCCTGCCGAGCGCACAGGTTCACGCGCTGACAATCGATCATCAGGGCATCTTGTGGTTGGCCGGGCCGAACGGTCTGGCCAAGTACGACGGCACCCGTGTCCGCACCTTCACGCAGCGCCAAGGCCTCACAACGCACGGCCTGCGAACCGTTGCGGCTGCTCCCGACAACGCTATCTGGATCGGGAGCGACGTCGGTGTCGATGTCCTGCGCGACGGCACGATCGAGGCAATGCCCGATGGCTGGCGCTGGGGTCTCGCAAACTCGATCGTCGCCGAAGACTCAGGCCAGATCTGGATCGGTTCAGCGCTCGGCCTGATCAGCTGGAGATTCGGCCGTGGATTCGAAGCAGAGTCCGACGCTCGACTCACTGACGACATGATTCCGACTGTTGCCGTCGATAGCGTTGGCAACATATGGGCCGTCAGTAGACGACACGGTCTGCTCTGCCGAGCCGGGGACGCATGGCTCTCCATTACCGGAGACGTCTCAACCTTGGGAGCGATTCTGACGCTCGCTCCCGGCATGAACGGAACGATGTTCGTTGGCGGCGAACACGGAGCCCTACACATCGATACAACGGGCACCGTCCAACGCCGAATCGATACTCCCTCGGGAGCCGTTACCGCTGCGCGTTTGATAGACGACGAACTCTGGCTTGGTGTAGACACCGAGCTACGCCATCACCTTGTCGTCGATGACGTATGGACGTTCGAGCACGCCGTGGTATCAGGTAGTCGCGTCAATGCCATTCAGGCTGATACCTCCAACAACGTGTGGGCCGGCACCGACTCGCTCGGGTTGGTAAAGGTCGAAGCGGTTCGCCGTGCCATCAGCCGACCAGGTCTCGGACTTGGTTCGGTGTTTTCTATTCGCCCGACGAAGTCCGGAGCACATCTCGTGGCCGGTGATCGGGGTGCGGCATTCGTGCGCTTCGGCAAAGGTCCGGACACCCCGACGACCCTTGCTGTCTTGCCGAAGTTGGCGGGCGCCCATGCGTGGGATCTCATCGAAGACCGCGTCGGAGATCTTTGGGCCGCTACACCCGCTGGGCTGGAGCATCACCGTTCGGACGGAACGGTGCAACGGATCGGAGCCGATCACCCCGTACTCGGCGCTCCGGGGCGAGTCCTTCTTGAACGAGAAAATGGTCTTTGGGTCGGGACGCTGAATGGGCTGTGCGTCGTCAAAGGAGACGTAATCGAGATTCGGCTTTCGGTGGGTCAAGAGGGTGGCCAGTCCATAGGGTACGTGTACTCGTTGGTGCCCGACGGTGACTCGGTGTGGGTAGGTACTCTCGGCAAGGGTTTGTGGCGAGATCAGGGTGATGGACCGCAACGCTGCTTGGGTGAGGGTCTCACCAAAACCGGAAACACCTACGCAATGGCGGTACACCCGAATGGTTCGGTCGCCGTATCGCAGGACGACCGCATTGTGCTGATCGACCCCGACGGAACGTCGCGAGTACTGACGGAGGTTGACGACGCGCTCGCCGGTTGGGCGATCGGCTGGGGAGACGACAACACGTTGTGGCTTGGGGGTTCGACGGGGTTGTGTCAGTACTCGTCGCAGTCTGGCGAGTTGCTTCATCAGGTGACGATCTGGATGGGGCGGACCGGTTGGGAGTTCACAACCAGTCGGGCGATGCTTCAGGACGGCGAAGGCAGGATGCTCTGCGGCCTCGACTCGGGACTTTCCATTGTCGACCTAGGGCAAGTGAATGGCCTCACGCAAACCACCCCAGACGTTGTTCTCAGCTCCCTCACCTGGACCAATACTACTCCCGCCAGTTCCCACGACCGCATCATTGTCACCCAGGGAAAGTGGCTGCTGGAGGCCGCCGTCTATACCACATGGCAGATCTCGGAGGCGGCGCGCACCTTCCGATTTCGTCTGCTTGGGTTTGAGGCTGCCTGGTCTGAGGCCTCGGAGAAAGCTGACATCCGCTACAGCTCGCTTCCCGCCGGGACCTATACCCTCCAAGCGCAGGCCTATTCACCCCTGGCTGGCTGGGGCGAAATTGCACCACTTCTCACCCTGCAGGTGCGCCCGCCCAAATGGCGAACTCGCTGGGAGCAGTGGCGAAGCCTCGCAAGCCAGCGCAGCGTCAGCCGATTGCAGCAGGAAAGCCATGTGCTGGAACAGCGGGTTCGCGAACGCACTGTTGAACTCTCGAACGCTACGAAACGGCTGACGCTGGCGCATGCTCGAGAGCGCCAGTTCAGTTCCGATGTTTCGCACCAGCTCCGAACACCGCTCACGCGTCTGCGGCTTCATCTGGAGACTGTCATGCGGGGGGCCGAAGGAGTCGAGTTGCAATCGGTCATGGCCGATCTCGACCATCTCGACCAGACGGTGCACTACCTCTTGGCCCACGCTCGGGATGTCCGACCCGAAATCGCCGATGTCAGTTTGGCGCAGGCAGCACAACGGGCTGCCGGTCGTTGGTCGGGCGTTGCGGCAGAGGCGGGCCGTTCGCTCGAGATCCATGTGCCCGAAGATCACGTAGTGCTCGGTTCCCGTGTTGGCGTGGATCAGATCCTGGACGTTTTGGTGGACAACGCTCTTGGCCATGGCGCAGGCGTCGTCAGTATCACAGTTCGCGGTCTCTTTGGCGGGGGGGCCATTGATGTCGCCGACGAGAATTCGGTGCTGCAAGCTGATGATGCTGCGCGGATCTTTCGCCGCGGTGAGGGAAGTGGGAACGGCATCGGACTGGCGATCGCTCGCGAACTTGCCGAGGCCGACGGTGGACGACTCGTGCTGCGGAGTAGGGTCCCGACCACCTTTTCTCTGGTGCTGCTGGAATCGTCCGATCAGGTTGCCGAAGGCAGCTGAGGAGGGGCTGCGTCCAGGCGGAGCCAGATAAATCGTTGAGAGTTTACTTGGCCTTACCACCGTTAGTGATTTTTTGATGTGACCACTCGGTAACCTTGTCGGTCTCGCACCAGTAAGAGTTCTTAGGACACGAGTGACTATGTTAACGATGGGTTCCCGCCTCGGAGCCAGGGTTGAACCCGACGCCACCATTCTCCTGGTGGAAGATGACGTGGAAATCGGCGGTCAACTCTGTGCGACGCTCGAAACCCATAACTATCGGGTGCGCTGGTGTGTCACCGGTCTGTCCGCGTTGCGGGCGATGAATGAGCAGAAACCTGACCTGATCCTGCTTGACGTCGGCCTACCGGATATGGACGGGTTCGCCCTGTGTCGCGAGTTGCGTCTCCTTCGCAAAGAAATGCCGATCGTCATGGTCACGGCGGCTGACAGCGACATCGACGTGGTGATGGGGCTCGACAGCGGTGCCAGCGACTACGTCACGAAGCCGTTTTCCAGCGAGGTTTTGCTTGCCCGTATTCGCTGCCACCTGCGCCAGGTGACGGTCAAGCCGGACTCTTCCCCTCTGATCCATCGCAACATCGTGGTTTCTCCTGCTTCTATAACGGTGACGTGTCACGGCACCCCGATTGACCTTCGACTACGCGAGTTCGAGCTGCTGCTGTATCTCGTTCGGACAGCGGGACGAGTGGTAACCCGTCGCGAACTCTTTGCCGAGATCTGGGACGTCACCTGGGCTAACCAGAGCAAGACGCTCGACATGCACATCCACGCACTTCGCTCGAAGCTCGGCGATGAAATCCGTATCACGACAATCCGTGGCGTCGGCTATCGGCTCGAGCTCGGCTGAGATACACCTCAAGCACCCTCACCCTGCAGTAGAGGGTGAGGATTTCCGGGTCGAACCACGCCGTCGGCTCGGACCATGTCTTACTCAGGTTTACTGGGGCCATCTCAGGAGTTCGGGTGAGTCGGCCGATTGCAGTTCCCGTGATCGTCAAACAATTCCGTGCCGAGCGGGACCGCCATTCCGCCCGTAAGGGCATGCCCATCGTTACCGTTGTCGCCCTTATCGCTTCGTTGCTGGCCGTCGTTTTTGTGGCTGTTGCGCCACCGGCCTCGGCTGCAGCTCGCCCGTTTGCGGCTCGGTTCGGTGGGGCCACGGCAGCGGGAGGCAGCGCGATAAACGGTATTTACAACGGCGACATCTTCATCGCAGCCAACACCTTGCTTTCCTGTTCCTGGCCGGCCAATACCACGGTCGGAAGTGCTTGCTACAAGGGGCAAACCGGCATCGGCACCACAACTGCCGGCATCAACATGGATAGCAACAACGGCATCGCGCAGGTCTACGTCGATGCCGACGGCACGGCGGCGCAGCCCAAGTTGGGTGGCGGGACCATTGCAACCTTCAACTCCAGTTCGTCCGACGTGGTGCTTCCTGCCGGTGCGACCGTCCTCTACGCCGCGCTCTACTTCACCGGCCGCCTTGGTGGTACCAGCGTTGCGATCGCTTCGCCGGCAGCTGCGGCTAACAAGTCGATCGTGCAGTTCCGCACACCGGTTGCTGCGTACAAGCAATTGACGGCTGGACCGGGTGGCGGTTTGGCTGGGGCGGGAACAAGCCCAGTGAGCCAGTTCGACGTTGACGTTGCGGGCACGGCAAACCAGGACTTCGCCGGCATGATCAACGTGACCTCTGACCTGCAGGCTGTGGAAACGGCCAACGGTACGGCGAACGGCAGTTACTGGGTGGCGAACGTGAACGGTGCCACGGGCACGCAGGCGTTTGCTGGTTGGACCCTCGCAGTGGCGTACCAGGATTCGAACGCCCCGCGACGCCAGCTCACCATCTTCGACGGATATCAGTCGGTGAGCGCCGGTCCAGTCACCATTCCGCTGTCGGGCTTTCGCACGCCGCCCACGGGCCTGGTGAAGACGAAGCTCGGTCTCGTTGCCTATGAAGGCGACGCAGCGACAACGGGTGACTACGGCACGTTCGGCACCATCGTGACGGGCACACCGCCCAAGAACGTGATTCAGGACACGCTGAACGTGTGGGGCACATCGAACTCGACATCGGACTTGATGAACTCGTCCATCACCCGACCAAACCCCACTGCCGGCGCGTCGTTCGGACTGCCGTGGCACGTGACAACAAAGAACCCGAACTTCCAGAACCAGTACGGCTTCGACGCCGACCTGGTGAACGCAGACGGCAAACTGCCAAACGGCACGCTGTCGACTGACTCCTTCAACCTCATCCTTGGTACCGGCGGCGACGTGTACTACCCGCACGTGGTGACGACGGCCATCGAGGTGTACGTCCCTGACTTCTCGAACAACATTCACAAGTCGGTGGTTGACCTCACCAACCCTGCCAGCCCGCAGGCAGGCGACGTGCTCGAGTACACGGTCGACCTGAGCAATACCGGTAACGATCCGGCCGACTCCAGCATCCTTACCGACATGATTCCGTCCGGCGTCACCTACGTGCCGGGCAGCATGAAGGTGGACGGTGTCGGTTACACCGACGCCGCCGAAGCAGCTGGCAACGCCGATGTGGCCAACACCTGCGGGGCTACCGCCAGCGCAACCTTGCCCTGTCCGCAGGTGAGCACCGGGCCATACGTCGCCATGCGCGTCGGTACCGGCGCAACCTCAACGTTAGGCGGCGCACTCAACACTGGTGCAACCGCAGTGGTGAAGTTCCGGGTGACCATCAACAGCGGGTTTGCGCCAGGCTCGACGATCACGAACACGGCCCGGCTCGACTACATCCAGCACACCCTGGCCACGCCGGGCTTTGCGACCAGCACCGCTGGTGTGATCGGCACCGCCAACGTCCCGTCCACGCCCGACCTGGTGGCGGGTTCCGACAGCGGTGCATCGAGCACCGACAACATCACCAGCGTTACCCAGCCCATCCTTACCGGTACGGCCAATGCCGGTGCCACCGTTGCCATCTATGACGGCACCACCCTGCTCGGAACCACCACCGCCAATAGCTCCGGTCTCTACAGCTTCACGCCACTCTCGCCCCTGGCTGCCGGCGCTCATTCATTTACCGCAACCGCAGCCTTCGGTACGGGCTCTGCTTCATCTGCGTCGGCTGCGTTGTCGGTCACCGTCGACACCGTCGCGCCCGCCACGACCGTGCCGTTCCTGGCCACCGCTTC
>JAYTKG010000370.1:0-6292 GCA_043730435.1 Acidimicrobiia bacterium
CTTTTCCTCCAAGAGCAGGCGTATGTACCGCTGATCATGGACGCTCTCGCGCTCTTAGTGGTGGATTATCGCGCGGAACGCGCGAATCCCTTGGAGCCAATCATCTAGCCAAGCTAGTCGCATCGCAAGACCGCCCGGACAGTGTTCTGTAGGCGCGTGAGGTTGCCTGACAACCTGACGCGCCTACAGAACTACGGTCACCCCAAGGAGCTACGGCTTCGGGAATGGAGACTGCGGTGCCGCCAAGGAGTACGAGACCGGGACCTTGCCCTCCAACCTGGTCACGCTCGCCTCCCAACTCGCTGTTTGTGAGTCGGTTTGGGCGCCAAACGTGCCAAGTTGGGAGGGAAAGGGGTCGGGGTTGGAGGGTGAAACCATGCCCGACGGGCTTCGTCCCGCTACAGAACGAACGGAGCCTCGATGAGTTCGGGGAACACGCCAACGGGGCGGGTGAACCAGGAAGATCCGAGAGGGGCGTCGGGGTTCAGTTTCCACTGGCCGGATCGCACGCGACGGATACCGATGGGGTACACGGTGAGGCTTCCGTCGGATGCGATGTGGAGGCGCAGAAACCCTTTGAACGATCGCAGCCGAAGGGCTGAAAACGCTTCGTTGTCGTGCATCCCCAAGAAGACGTTGGTGGTGAGCAGGTAGAACCCGGTCAGGGTGGCTCCGGCTAGGCCGCCGATAAGCACGATGAGCGCAGTGAACGCCATGCCGAACCAGAAACCTCGACCGGGTGCCAGGTGACTTGACCACACGATGACCGGCACCACCAGCGCAATCTGGAGCAAGCCATGAATGCAACCAACGAAGTAGGCGGTGCGCTTTTTTCGGGTTTCGCTGTGCCGAGGAAACGCCACCCACGCCACGAAAATGGTGAGCGTGAGAAGAAGCGCCATTGGGCTGCGCACAAGGGCATCCATGGTGGTGCGCCACGACAGAGAACGCATGGCATCTCTCACCGACTGATCGGGCCGACGTCCTGATGCTTGGGCCAGCCACGCCAGAGCGAACGCGACAATGCCAAGCGAGATTGAAAAGACCGGGTTGAAGAACGCGTGCAGTGCCACCAATGGCGTACGGATCCACGACTCGGTTGCCGACGGAAATGTCGCCTCGAGTTCTAGGTTCGACGGGGAGCCCTGGCGAGGGTTCGGTAGGTCGATGTAATTCTTCAAGTGATGGGTTGGATGCAGAAACGCGCCACCGCCGCCGGCCGTGATGCGATGCTCTGAGCCATTATTGGTTTGGTAGTGCGCATAGTGATGCCAGTCACCGCTGGCGTACAGCTTGATGTCGACGAAGTCCGGGATGACCCGTCCGATGAACCAGTTCACCGTTGACGTCGGATCGGTGTCGGTCGGGACCTCCACCCAAAACGGTGTTGGCGTGATGAGAATCAGGCGATCACCGGGCTGCAACAGCGCGGCCTGTGCTTCGAAGTAGGCGAGCTGCGGTGCGTCGAGCCAGCCGCCAAGCTGCGTGTCGATAGCCCAGAGCCACCAGCGGTGCGGCAATTGGGCCGTGAAGTAGCTGCGCGTCTGATGGGTGCGCCAGCCGCCGATGGATCTTCGCTGACAGTAGATACGAAGGAACGCCGTGAGGCCGTCATACCAATCGTGATTGCCGGGAAGGGCGAGCATGACGGGGCCGTCGTCGTCGACATGACCGGCGGGCCACGCCGCGTCGTAGGGACCGAGCGCCTGGTTTTCGTAGCGCTCGATTGACCCTGTGGGGTACACCTCATCACCCATAAACACCAGCAAGTCCCCCCGTGGCAACGGCGCCGCGTTGGCAATGTCCAACTGCGGCTGCGAAACGTGCCAGGCAACGGCATAGGTGGGGTCGAACGCCTCGCCTATATCGCTGACAAGATCAAACCAGAGTTCGTTGCGAGAGCCGAACCCAGGGTCGACCGGCAAAGGCAGTGAGGCTTGCTGGTCACGTTTGTCGGCATAGGAGCCAAAGGTCGCAGCAATAGCGTCACGAATGGCGATACCGATAAGGGCTCGAGGATCAAACCACGACACCATCCGCTTGCGACGGACAAAGCCGAGGTCGGCCTTACTGGTCGACTTCGGAACCGGCACCGGGGCCATCGGCGCGTCAGCTGTCGCCGCGTAGTCGCTTGCTGTGCGCCTTCAGCCGACGCTTCTCCTCGGCCGTCAAACTGTCCATACCACTCGCTGCGATCTTGTCGAGCAGCCGGTCCATCTCGGCCTGTGACGCCATGTCGTTCACCGGCGGCAATCCCGACTCACCCCAAGGACCCCGCACGACCGGAGAACTCTTGACGGGCTTGAACTTTTTGCTTCTGGCGGTGGGTAGCGCAATCTTGGGAATCCAGGCTTGATCGGCGGCATACCCGTAGGCCCGCGTGAGCAGCAGTGACGTAGCCAGAATGAAGAACAAAAGCAGCAATGAACCCCAGCCACGTTGGCCCACGAGTTGCAACACATCAATGCCAACAAACACTGCCGCAATGACCCACGCCTTGATCCCGAAGAAGAACGGCGTGTTAGGACGCTCGGCAACAAACGACACGAAAACGCCGAGCTCCACCAAGCGCAGGCCAACGGCAAAGACCTCCAGCGAGGGCGAAACGAAACTCAGGATGACCAGAAGGACGGCCGGTATGACGGCAACCGCGATGAGGAACCGGGTGAAGCGAACCCGCCCGAACAGCTCCTCCAAACTCCGACCGAAGTACCAGAACACCGCCCAGGTGATGACAGAAGAAAGACTGGGCGCGTTCGCGATCGGCCAGGTAACCACTCGCCAAATCTCTCCTTGACGAACCAGCTGCGTAAACAGAATCAATGGCTTCAGCAGCGCAGGGCTCACCGCATACACGAACATCGAAAGCACGCCGAGGGCGGTGACGAAGACGGTGGTGGTGACCTCTACTTGGCCGACGCGGAACCACGGATCGCTAGGGCCACGGCGCTGTGGTGACGAGAAATTGAACTTCGGCCTCATGCACGATCCTTTTTCGACGCACTGCGCGTGTGGGAAAGGATACCCGCACGACCCGACAAGACGGGCTCCGCCGTCACCAATGTGCGCTTCTGGCACCCCGACTAGGGTAAACGGCGATCTGGAGGCCTTTCCCTATGTCTATTGATACAGCCCAATCCACCTCGACCGAGTCGGTTGCGTACCGTGCGGCGCTCGACATCATTGCGGGCAGCGAACCGCGAGTTGCTGACGCTATTCGCGGCGAATTGCACAATCAGCGGACCCAGCTCAAGCTGATAGCTAGTGAGAATTACGCCTCGCCCGCCACGTTGTTGGCCATGGGGAACTGGTTCAGCGATAAGTACGCCGAGGGCACCGTCGGCCACCGCTTCTACGCTGGCTGCAAGTACGTCGATGAGGTCGAGGCGTTGGCTTCCGAGCACGCCAAAGCGATCTTCGGGGCCGATCATGCCTATGTGCAGCCCCACTCGGGCATCGACGCCAACCTCGTGGCGTTCTGGGCCATCCTCGCGCAGCGGATCGAGAAGCCATTCCTGGCAGAGATGAGCCTCGGTCACATCAACGATCTCAGCGAGGCCGACTGGATGAAGCTGCGTCGCCACTTCGGTGATCAGCGCATGATCGGGATGTCACTCGATGCGGGCGGCCACCTAACCCACGGATTTCGTCCCAACGTCTCGGGCAAGATGTTCGATCAGCGCTCGTACGGAACCGACCCGGTCACCGGCATGCTCGACTACGACCACGTTCGCGCTCTGGCGCTCGACTACAAGCCCCTCATCATGGTGGCCGGCTATTCCGCCTATCCGCGCAAGGTTAACTTCGCCAAGATGCGCGAGATCGCCGATGAGGTCGGCGCCACATTCATGGTGGACATGGCGCACTTCGCCGGCCTCGTTGCCGGCAAGGTTTTCACCGGCGATTTCGATCCGGTCCCCCATGCCCACATCGTGACCACCACCACCCACAAGTCGCTGCGCGGTCCGCGTGGCGGCATGGTGTTGTGCGGCGAAGATTTGGCCGAGTTTGTCGACAAGGGTTGCCCCATGGTTCTCGGCGGACCAATGCCACATGTGATGGCCGCCAAGGCTGTCGCCTTTGCCGAGGCCCGCCAACCATCGTTCCAGACCTATGCGCAACGCATCGTCGACAACGCAGCCGCGCTGGCCGACGGCCTCATGAAGCGCGGAGCCACCCTCGTTACCGGCGGCACCGACAACCATCTCAACCTGATCGATGTGCGCAACTTCGGCATCACCGGTCGCCAGGCCGAATCCGCGCTGCTCGATGCGGGCATTGTGACAAACCGCAACAGCGTGCCGCAGGACCCGAACGGGGCCTGGTACACGAGCGGCGTACGCATCGGCACCCCTGCGTTGACCACCCTCGGCATGAACACCGCCGAGATGGACGAAGTAGCCGATCTTCTGGTTTCCGTCTTCAAAAATACCAGTCCAACTGGAATTTCCAAGGCGAAATATGACATTTCCGATGGTGTTGCCGACGGTATCCGCGTCCGCTGTGGCGAACTTTTGGGCCGTTTCCCGCTCTATGCGTCCATCGACCTCGGCTGAGTCGTAAAGTTTACGTAACCATTCTGTAACAAAACGTCTTTCCATCTTCCTGAACCGTTCTTAACGGTCTACGTTGACCGACAAGAGATTTGTGGTCCGGGTTTTGACGGTGCTTTCCAAAATCTCGCCGGGCGGAAGCGAGAACGTGACCCTCACCCGAGGGACACGGTTTGGAAAGGCAATCTCACCTTGTTACGAAAACGAATCTGCACGCCCCTGCTTACGATTGCGGCCGTCGCCCTCGGCACTATCGCCCTCAACACTGCCCCGGCATCGGCTGCCGATGTCAGCCAACCGATGCCGGTGCTCGACGGCGAAGAGAAGGCGTTCGTCGGCATCATCAACAACTATCGGGCCCAGAACGGGCTCGGGCCACTCGCAGTCTCGATCAAGCTGACCCAGTCATCGGCATGGATGAGTGACGATCTGTCAAAGCGCCCGGCCTCCGGCTTCGGGCACACCGACACGCAGGGCCGTGACGCAACCCCTCGCATGAAGGCGTTCGGCTACGACTACAACACCTACACCGGCGAGAACATCGCAGCCGGCACCAACTCGGGTTCGGCCACGGCGATCTTCGAGCAGTGGCGCAACTCGCCCGGACATAACGCCAACATGCTCGGCAAGAACTACGTCACCATGGGAATCGCCCGCGTGTATCGCGCCGGGTCGCCGTACAGCTGGTACTGGACGAACGACTTCGGCGGTTTCGATGATGCCCGGGTCAGTGACGCAGCTGCTGCACCAGCGCCCCCAGCACCGCCACCGGCTCCCCCGCTGGTCATCCCGGCAGTGCGCTCGGCCATGGTTGCCGTGGCACCCACGCGCATTCTGGATACCCGAACCACCGGGGCCATCGGCGCCAACGGGTCCGTCACCATCCACATTCCTGGCCAAAAGGGTGTCGTACCCAACTCGGGCGTTGCGGCCGTGACCCTGACGGTCACGATCACCGCTGCCAAGGGTGCCGGGTTCGTCACCGTGTACCCGGGTGGAGGCGGGAGGCCGGAGGTCTCCAACCTCAACGTGTCGGGGCCGGGCCGCACCGTTGCCAACCTCGTCACGGTTCCCCTCGGGCCATCGGGTGACGTTGTGTTGTACACCAGCGGCGGAGGCCATCTCATCGCCGACGTTGCCGGCTACTACAACCAGGTCGGCAGCACTGCAAGAGGTGGACGCTTCCAGCCAATAGCGCCCACCCGCCTGCTGGACACCCGTGCCGGCCAACCCGTGGCACCCAAGACCAGCGCCATTGTTCATGTCACCGACCGTCCAGGCATTCCCAAGAACGGTGTCTCGGCGGTATCGGTCAACCTGACGGTGACCGACGCGATTCGAAGCGGATTCCTCACTGCGTACCCAGCCGCATCGGGTGTGCCCGCCGTGTCGAACCTTAATATCAACAATGCCGGTGACACCGTTGCCGGCGCGGCCATCGTGCCGGTGGACGCCAATGGCAACATCGGTGTGTACCTCGACGGCGGCGGCGACCTGCTGGTCGATATCAACGGTTGGTTCACCGACGGGAGCGCCGGTGCCAGTTCGGAGGGCCTGTTCGTGGCCCAAACGCCGGCCCGCGCCCTCGACAGCCGTAAGTCGGGCAGCATGGCCGGCAAGTCGATGCTCGACCTTGGGGTTCCGGTCGGCTCGATCGCGGTGAGCGCCAATCTGACCCTCACCGACACCTCAGGCGCCGGCTATCTGAGCTCCTGGGCCGTCGCCGGGGCGATACCCAC
>JAYTKG010000371.1:0-1820 GCA_043730435.1 Acidimicrobiia bacterium
CGACGGAGCCCGCAGGTCTTTCAAGTGTTCTTCGGAAAAGTCTTGCCGCTCGGGAACACCCACGAGTTTGCCGGTGGTGTCGTACACCCAGCCGTGGTACGGGCAACTGAACCGACGGGCTCCGCATCCCTTCCAGTCGGGAACGAACGAGATGCCGCGATGTTGGCAGACGTTGTGGAACGCCGACAGCGTGCCGTCGGGCTGCCGGGTGATGACGACGGTCTCGCCGTGGGACTCAAAGCTGATCCAGTCGCCCGGGGCCTTCACCTGCTCCGAGCGGGCAGCCAAAAGCCACCCGGTATTGAGCACTTTCTCGCGTTCCATCTCGAACTGCATGGGATCGGCGTACGGGCTGCGTGCCATAGTGCTCGGGCCGTAGTCGGGCAGTTGTTGGGCTTGCGGCCCCAAACGAACCGGAACCCCGCCTCGTGTCGGGATAAAGACCATGGCTCCCCCATTTCGGATCGATCATCAGTGATGAGACAATGGCTGCACTGCTGCGCTGACTCTACTGTAGTCAGTATAAAGTAACTCGGTCCGATCAGTTGAGGGGGCTCCGTGCCAACACCGCGTGAACTATGGCAACAGGCGTTTGACGCCAGTGCCCATCGAGAGGCCGATTACCGCACCATGTCGGGCATTCCGCTCGACCCCGCGTACGGCCCGGCCGACGGTTCAGGTGACTATCCCGGCCAGTATCCCTACACCCGCGGGCCCTACGCGTCGATGTACCGCTCGAAGCTGTGGACCATGCGCATGTTCGCCGGGTTCGGCACGGCCGAGGACACCAACTGGCGCTTCAAAGAGATCATCAAGTCCGGCGGTGACGGTCTGTCCACCGCCTTCGACATGCCCACCTTGCTGGGGATCGATTCCGACGATGAGATGGCCCTTGGCGAGGTGGGGCGCTGTGGCGTGGCCATCGACACGCTGGCCGACATGGAGGATCTCTATCGGGGTATCGACCTTGGTGCCACCACCACGTCGATGACCATCAACTCCCCCGCCGCCGTGATCTTCGCCATGTATGTGGCGCAGGCTGAAGCAGCAGGTGTTCCTCGAGCCAAGCTGGGCGGCACCCTGCAGAACGACATCCTCAAGGAGTACCAAGCGCAGAAAGAGTTCGTGTTCCCCCCTCGCCAGGGCATGCGCCTGGTGCGCGACTCCATCCAGTTCACCGCCGCAGAAATGCCACGGTGGCATTCGGTTTCCATCTCCGGCTATCACATTCGTGAAGCCGGATCGACAGCAGCCGAAGAATTGGCATTCACGCTGGCAAACGGTTTCGCCTACGTCGAACTGGCTCTCCAAGCCGGACTGCCAATCGATGCGTTCGCACCAAGGCTCAGCTTCTTCTTCAACGCCCACATCGACTTCTTCGAAGAGATCGCCAAGTACCGCGCCGCCCGCCGTATCTGGGCCCGATGGTTGAAAGAACGCTACGGCGCCACCAGCGAACGCAGCATGCAGCTTCGCTTCCACACCCAGACCGCCGGCGTGTCGCTCACGGCTCAACAGCCAGAAGTGAACATCGTGCGCACAGCCATTGAGGCCTTGGCCGGTGTGCTGGGCGGCACCCAGAGCCTGCACACCAACTCGATGGATGAGGCCATGGCGCTGCCGACCGAGAAGGCAGCTCGCATTGCGCTGCGCACCCAACAGGTCATTGCGTATGAGACCAACGTGGCGCACGTCTCCGATCCGCTCGGCGGCAGCTACTTCGTGGAGAGCCTCACCGACGAGGTCGAGCGCCAAGCCGAGGCGATCTTCGCCCTGCTCGACGAGATGGGGAAGGGCTCAATGCTGGAAGGCGTCATCGC
>JAYTKG010000372.1:0-15742 GCA_043730435.1 Acidimicrobiia bacterium
CAGAACGGGTGCCCAACCGGGTCGAGGAAAACACGAAACGTCTTCCCCGGTTGGAACTCCGCCTTGCGGGCACCGAGCGCTAACACCTGCTGCTCGCCGATGTCGAGATCAACGACATCGAAGTCGAGATGGGCCTGCTGCGGATGACCACCCGACGGCCATGTCGGCGCCTCGAAGGTGTCCACTCGCTGGAAGGCCAGTGTGGCTCCCCCGTCGTTCGCAAGCGTGATCCACTCGCCGCCTTCCTCTAGGTCCTCGTCCTCCACGCTCCACCCGGTGATGGCGGCGTAGAAGTGCGCCAAGACGTGGGGGTCGGGACAGTCGAGAGCGACGAGACTCAAGTGAGCGATAGCTGCCATCGGCACAGATTAGCGGTGACCGTTAGCATCGCTGTCGTGTCCACCATTCAGCCTCTTCCTCTCGCTGGCGAGCAGTACGTCGGGCCCGGCGCGACCATTGACGTCCGCTCGCCCTACGACAATTCATTGATCGGTCAGGTGCCGGCGTGCACGCCCGCCGATGTCGATCGTGCGGTGGCTATGGCCAAGGCCGCGCATCACGCCGGCGCCCTGCCCGCCTGGAAACGTGCCGAGATACTCGACCTTGCCGCAGTGCGCCTGAAGGCACGGGTGGAAGAGTTTGCGCTGGCCATTGCCCGTGAGGCGGCCAAGCCAATCAAGACCGCACGCGTCGAGGCGCAGCGCGCCGTTGGCACGTTCATCTTCTCTGCGGTCGAGGCTCGCAAGCTGGCCGGTGAGATGGTGCCCATGGATGCCAATGCGCCGGGTGAAGGCAAGATTGCGTTCACGCTGCGCCTACCTATTGGCGTGGTCGGAGCGATTGCGCCGTTCAACTTTCCGCTGAACTTGGTCGTGCACAAGGTTGGTCCGGCCATCGCCGCGGGCTGCCCTGTGGTGTTGAAGCCGGCCAGCCAGACCCCGTTTTCGGCAATCCTGCTGGCCAACATGTTGATCGATGAGTGCGGCCTTCCGCCCGAGATGTTGCATGTCGTCACCGGTGGCGGTAGCACCGTCGGCAACGCACTGGTTGATCATCCCGACGTTGCCTTGATCACGTTCACCGGTTCACCTGAGGTTGGCTGGGGAATCCGTTCGCGAGCGCCGCGAAAGCGCGTTGGTTTGGAGTTGGGGAACAACGCTCCGGTTATTATTGAGGCCGATGCCGACTGGCAGACGGCCTCGGCCAAGATCAAGGTGGCCGGGTTCAGCCATGCCGGCCAGAGCTGCATCTCCACCCAGCGCATCTACGTGCATCGGTCGCTCGTTTCGTCGTTCACCGAATCTCTGGCGTCTCATGTGTCGTCGTTGGTCGTCGGCGACCCGCTTGATGAGGCCACCGATGTGTCGGCGCTGATCTCCACCAGTGAACGTGACCGCGTGAAGTCGTGGGTTGATGAAGCAGTCGCCGGCGGCGCAAAGGTAGTTGCAGGTGGAACGATCTCCTCTGAAGGAGTCCTTGCGCCGACCATCATCGCCGACGTGTCACCCGACATGAAGGTGTGTGCGGGCGAGGTCTTCGGCCCTGTCGTCACCATTCAGGCGTACGACACCCTCGACGAAGCTCTCAAGCTGGCCAACGACTCGGCCTACGGCCTGCAGGCGGCCATCTTCACCCAGTCACTGGCTGCTGCTACCAAGGCGTTTCGCACGTTGGATTACGGCGGCGTGCTGGTGAACGAAGTGCCGACGTTCCGCACCGATCAGCAGCCCTACGGCGGCCTGCGAGACAGCGGCAACACTCGTGAAGGCCCTGCGTACTCGGTGCGCGAGATGACTGAAGACCGCCTCGTCATCATCAACCTCTAGCCATGACCCGTGCGAACTTGGGGCAGTTACTGCTTCCCACAAACAGCAACGGCCCCAAGATGGACCGGCAGTGAGTCGCGTCGGGTTTATCGGGCTGGGGCATCTCGGCGTGCACTTGGCTGGCAGCCTGTTGCGAGCCGGCCATGACGTCACCATCAACGACCTGAACCAGTCATCAGCGGCCGAGCTTGTGGCGCGGGGCGCGACGTGGGCCGACTCGGTGCATGACCTGTCCAAGGGGTCAGAGGTGGTGTTCACCTGTCTGCCATCGCCAGCGGCGGTCGGGCATGTCGTCGGTGATTTTGCCGGAGTGTTCGAGAGCCTGGCGGCCGGTGGCACCTGGATCGACATGAGCACCAACGACCGTGACACCGTGTTGCGTCTCGGAGCGATGGCCGAGCAAGAGTTCGGTATTCGCATGTTGGAAGCACCCGTTACCGGCGGCGTACACAAAGCGGCCGAAGGCGACATCACCGTGCTGGTTGGCGGTGACGAAGATCTCTATCTCGAACATCGAGATCTGCTGGCGGCAGTCGGCAGTCCGGTGCTCTACATGGGGCCGCTTGGCAGCGCTGCGGTCATCAAGGTCATTACCAACATGCTGGCGTTCATCCACCTCGTCGCAGCTGGTGAGGCGCTCATGTTGGCCAAACAAGGCGGACTTGATCTCACCAAGTCGTTCGAGGCCATTCTTCACAGCTCGGGCAACAGCTTCGTGCATGAGACCGAGAGTCAGGTGATTCTGAACGGCAGCTACGACATTGGTTTCACTATGGACCTCGCACTGAAGGACCTGGGTTTCGCCACCGGTTTCGGTCGCGAATTCGGGGTTCCCCTCGACCTGGCCAGCATGGTGGAGCAGACCTTCATTCGTGCCAAGGCGCAGTACGGCGGCGGCGCCTGGTCATCGCAGGTGGTCAAGCTGCTGGAGGATGCGCTGGGCACTGATCTTCGAGCGCCCGGCTTCCCGGAGAAGCTGCAATGAAGATTGTCGACATCCGGACGTTCGTGGTGGGCAACCCGCCACCTCGGTTCGGTGGCCGGTACTTCATCTTTCTGAAGCTCACCACCGACAGCGGCATCACCGGCGTCGGCGAGGTGTACACCGCTACGTTCTCACCGCATCTGGTCGCCAAGATGATCGAAGACGTGGCGGAGCGACACTTCATCGGTGCTGACCCCTTCAAGATCGAAACGCTGTGGCGTCAGATGTACGGCCGCGGCTATGCGTTACGCCCCGATCTCACGCTCGGCGGCATCATGAGCGGTTTGGAAATGGCGTGCTGGGACATCGTGGGCAAGGAACTGGGCAAGCCCGTCTACGAACTGCTCGGCGGTCAGGTGCACGACAAGCTACGCACCTACACGTATTTGTATCCGCCTCCCGGTGTGGATGCCTATGCCGATGACCCGGTGTACGCCGACCCGGCCGCCGCGGCTTCGGCGGCCGTTGAAGCAGTAGCGCGCGGGTTCACTGCCGTGAAGTTCGACCCGGCCGGACCGTACGGCGTATTCGATCCGCGACAACCGTCGCTCGAAGACCTTGACCGATCAGAGGCGATGGTGCGATCGGTGCGGGAGGCCGTGGGCACAAAGGCCGACATCCTGTTCGGTACCCATGGTCAGTTCACGACCTCGGGTGCAATTCGGCTGGCCCGCCGCCTTGAGCAGTACGACCCGCTGTGGTTTGAAGAACCCACTCCGCCCGAGATGCCCGAGGAGATGGCGAAAGTTGCAGCTGCAACCACTATCCCCATCTCGACCGGTGAGCGGTTGACGACCAAGTACGAGTTCGCTCGCGTGCTGTCGACGGGTGCGGCCTCCATTCTGCAGTTGAACCTCGGTCGGTGCGGCGGGTTGCTCGAAGCGAAGAAGATCGCCGGTATGGCCGAGACCCACTACGCCCAGATAGCGCCGCATCTGTACTGCGGCCCTATCGTCGGAGCGGCCAACATCCAAATCTCCGCGTGCTCGCCCAACTTCCTCATTTTGGAGAGCATCCAAGACTGGTCGGGCTTCCATGCCGACATCCTGGTCAAGCCCATCCGGTGGGAAGACGGTTACGTCATCCCACCCACCGAACCCGGTCTCGGCGTCGAACTCAACGAAACCGTCGCCCTCGCTCACCCGTATGTGGGCGAGGAACTTCACTTGGAGCCTCGGCAGATCCCGTAGAAGACCTGAACACCCATCGACAGTCTGAAAATCAGACGATATGATTGTCTCATGACGCGACTTACGGTGAGAGCAAGAGGCCAGGTGACCTTGCCCGAGGACATTCGTGCCGCCGCTCATCTCGAGGAAGGCGACCTCCTCGATGCCGAGCTCACCGAAGACGGGATCCTCCTTCGGCCGCGGAAGGTTATCGACGCAACGCAGGCCTGGTTTTGGTCTCCCGAGTGGCAGCAAGGTGAACGAGAAGCGGAGGCCGACTTTGCTGCCGGCCGAATAGAGACATTTACCTCCGGCGAAGAGATGATTGCGGCGCTCCGGTCGATCTCCAAGCGCAGCAAACCCTGACCCAGCGATGCCCACATATGCATGGTTCGAGAGGTTCCGCGCTGATTTTGATCGCCTCAGTCCAGTGCAACAAAGAGCATTCCTTCAGGCGGTCGAGCAATTTGTCGACGATCTGAGTTCGGGTATCGGCTTTCGGAAGGGCCTTCGCATCAAGGGCGTGAAGGGTGCGACGGGTGTCTACGAGCTCACCTGGGCCGACGACGGCCGAGCAACATTCCAGTACGGCCAGGAAGTTGCCGACGGCCAACCGCATGTGGTGTGGCGCCGAGTCGGCACCCACGACATCTTCAAGAACCCCTAGGTCGTGCTAAGCGGTGCAGATACATCGCACCCATCGTCAGGGCACCACCAGGGTTTGGATGAGCGTTACCTTGCCTTTCGTGACGGTAACGAGCATAGGTGAGAGCCGAAAGACGAAACCCTCAGGTGTACCTGCGTAGTGGTCCTTACCGGCACCCTCGCCCAGGGCCGCTATGCGAAAGCCATAAAATTGCAGGTAGCTCTGGCTCGCTGCGGAGAGTCGGAAAGCCTTTGGCCACCCACTTCGGCACTCGCATGCGGCTCGGCGGTAGCATCCGACGGAACTTTAACCGTACGGGGGTACGCCATGAACCAGCACAAGATCCTGCTCGACGAATCGGAAATGCCGACACGTTGGTACAACATCGTTCCCGACCTGCCGTCACCTCCGCCCCCAGCGTTGCATCCGGGCACGCGTGAGCCAGCCGGTCCGGAAGACTTTGCGCCGCTCTTCCCCATGGCGATCATCATGCAAGAGGTCAGCCAGGAGCGCTACATCGACATCCCCGAGGCTGTGCAGGAGGTCTATCGCCTGTGGCGTCCGAGCCCGCTCTTTCGTGCCCACCGTCTGGAGAAGCTGCTCGATACGCCCGCCCGCATCTACTACAAGTACGAGGGCGTGAGCCCGGCCGGGTCGCACAAGCCGAACACGGCCGTGCCGCAGGCGTACTACAACGCCATGGAAGGCATCACCAAGCTCACCACCGAAACCGGCGCTGGTCAGTGGGGCACGGCTCTCGCATTCGCGACCGCGCAGTTCGGTTTGGAATGTGAGGTGTGGCAGGTGGCGGCTTCGTACCGCTCCAAGCCTCACCGCAAAACCATGATGGAGGTGTACGGCGCCACGCTGCACTCGTCGCCTTCCGAACTCACCGACTACGGCCGCTCGCTGCTAGCACAAGACCCCATGCACCCGGGCAGTCTCGGTATCGCTATCTCTGAAGCTGTCGCTATGGCCGTGGCCGATCCCAAGACGCGTTACGCGTTGGGCAGCGTGCTGAACCACGTGTTGATGCACCAGACCATCATCGGCGAAGAGGCATTGCTGCAGTTGGCCAAGGTGGGCGAGACACCCGACGTGTTGGTTGGTTGCACGGGTGGCGGATCAAACTTTGGCGGCCTCGCGTTCCCATTCCTGCGGGAGAAGATGGCCGGCAAGATGAACCCGACCATCCGATGTGTGGAACCTGCTGCGTGCCCCACCTTGACCCAGGGCGAGTACCGCTACGACTTCGGAGACTCGGCAGGCATGACACCACTCATGAAGATGCACACGCTCGGCCACGGTTTCATTCCCGATTCCATTCACGCCGGCGGTCTTCGCTACCACGGCATGGCGCCGCTCGTGTCCCACCTGTATGAGTTGGGCTTGGTGGAGGCCATCGCCATTCCGCAGTTGGAGTGCTTCGCCGGTGCGCTCAAGTTTGCTCGCACCGAAGGCATCGTCCCCGCCCCCGAGCCGACCCACGCCATCGCCGCCGCTATCCGTGAAGCGTTGGCCTGCAAGGAGTCGGGTGAAGAGAAAGTGATTCTCACCGCACTGTGCGGACACGGCCACTTCGATATGGCTGCCTATGAGTCGTACCTCACCGGCGCAATGGTCGACCTTGAATTGTCCGCTTCCGATATCGCCGCTGCCATGGCCGACGTCCCGGTGATGTAACCCTCCAACTTCGACTGCTTTACCCTCCAACTCGCAATTTGGCTGCCCGAAACGGCAGCGGACTAGGCAGGTTGGAGGGTGAAGAGTGATTGGTTGGAAGGTTTGCCGGGGCGAGCACCACGGCACCGGCTAACATCGAACGCATGTTCGATACTCTGAATGCGGAGCAGCAGGCCGCGGTCAACCACGACGGGCGGAATCTGCTGATCGTGGCCGGTGCCGGCACCGGAAAAACGACAACGCTCGCCGCACGGCTGGCACACCTGGTGGATGCAGGCGTCCCCCCGGAGCGCATTTTGCTGCTGACGTTCAGCCGCCGTGCTGCTTCCGAACTGCTACATCGGGCCGAGATCGCGTCGGGACAGTCGGTGTCGGCCGCAGTGTGGGGTGGCACATTCCACGCGGTGGCCAACCGGCTGCTGCGGCGCTTCGGCATGGCACTCGGGTTGGAACCGTCGTTCACCGTGCTCGACCCCGGTGACGCAGCCGACCTCATGGCCATGGTTCGAGATGAGCTCGTTCCCGGCGATGGCACGAACCGGCGGCGGGCCCGCAAAGAAACCCTTGTCGATGTAATGAGCCGCTGCGTCAACGCACGGGAACCACTGAACGATGTATTGCAGTGGTCGTTTCCGTGGTGCATCGAAGAGCGCGACGACATGCGGGTGATCTTCCCCGGCTACATCGAACGCAAGCGGGCTCGGCAACTGCTCGATTACGACGACCTGCTCCTGTGCTGGTGGGCCCTGCTACAAGATGCCGACACTGCGCGAGCGCTCCAGGGCATGTTCGATCACATTTTGGTCGATGAGTATCAGGACACCAATGCGTTGCAGGCCGACATCCTGCAAGGCATGACCGGCGGCGGAGCGAGGCTCACGGTGGTGGGCGACGACGCGCAATCGATCTATTCCTTCCGTGCCGCCACCCATGCCAACATCATGAACTTCGGTGAGCGGTTCGATGCCGACATCCTCACGCTGGTGCGCAATCACCGTTCCACTCCTCCGATTCTTGAAACCACCAACGCCGTCATCGCCCATGCTCGCAATCGTCATCCGAAGGAACTCGTGGCCGTACGAGCGGGAACGAAGCGACCCGTCCTGGTGCGTTGCCATGACGAAGCCATGCAGGCCACTGCGGTGTGCGAACGCATCTTGTGGCACAAGGAACGGGGAACCTCGCTGCGTCAGCAAGCAGTGCTGGTGCGCTCGGGTCATCACTCCGATTTGCTCGAGTTGGAGCTCACCGCCCGCCACATTCCGTTCGTGAAGTACGGCGGATTGAAGTTTCTCGAAGCAGCCCACGTGAAGGACCTCGTCAGCATGTTGCGCTTAGTCGAGAACCCGAAAGACGAACTGGCATGGACCCGCGTGCTCCAACTCATCGACGGCGTTGGTCGGGTGACGGCTCGGCGAATCACCGAAGAGGCCATGCTGGCCGATGATCCGACCAAGGCCGTAGCCACCCATGAGAGCTGCCAAGAGCTGGTACTTACCCTGCTCGACGCAAGGTCGATGCCCGAAGACGTCGTGCTGCCCAAGCTCGAACGGGTGCGAGCATTGTTAGAACCACTGGTTGCGAATCGTTACGACAACTGGGCTGCCCGTGTGGCCGATTACGAACAGTTGCAGATCGCCGCAACGCTCGCCCCGACATTAAGTCGGTTCCTCGTTGAACTCACGCTCGACCCGCCGGCCGCCACCGGTGATCTCGCTGGCCCGCCATCGCTTGATGACGACGTGCTCACGCTGTCCACCATTCACTCAGCCAAAGGCGGTGAGTGGGACGTTGTGCACGTCATGCACGTGGTCGACGGCAATATTCCGTCCGACATGTCCACCGGCAACGCCGAGAGCATCGAGGAGGAACGACGCCTGTTGTACGTGGCACTCACCCGTGCCCGTAACGAGCTCTATACATACGCGCCGCTGCGCTATCACCACCAGCATCGCGGCAAGAAAGACAAACACGGCTACGCGCAACTCACCCGTTTCTTCACCCCGACCGTTCTCGCCACCATGGAGGAAGACCTCGTGGCTCCCGTCCACGCCCCCGACTCCGTCGAGCCGATCGCCACCCGAGGCCGAGAACGCCTCGACAAACTCGACGCGCTCGTCTCCGGCCTCTGGAGCTAGCGTTAGGCCGACTGCATCGGGGTGATTTCGTCCAAGATTGCCGAGAGCCGATCACGTTCGATTTCAATGTCGTAGCGGTTTTGAAGATTGAGCCAGAACCGTTCGCTCGTCGCGAAGTATCGAGCCAACCGCAATGCTGTATCGGCCGAGATCCCCCGCTTTCCATGAACGATCTCATTGATGCGTCGCGGCGATACGTCGATCGCGCGGGCCAACCGATACTGGCTAACGCTCAGCGGGTCGAGGTACTCCTCTTGAAGAATTTCGCCCGGATGGATCGGGTGCATCGTGGCGTTGGTTGTCATTGCTCTCCTTAGTGGTAGACGACGATTTCAACGTCTTCGGGCCCGGCGGGCGTCCATCGAAAGCAAATTCGCCACTGCTGGTTGATACGGATGCTGTAGAAGCCAACACGATCGCCCTTGAGCTTCTCGAGCCGATTGCCTGGTGGTACACGGAGATCTCCGATGACATCAGCAGCATCAAGAATCAGGAGCTTTCGTAGAGCTATTCGGTAGGTGCCATCGGCCAGCCGGCGGATGCGCTGCCGAAGCCACACGCGTTCGGTGTCTTTGTCACCGAACGACTGGATCACCTCCGGAGCATAACACCTCCCGTTAATAACAGCAACCGTTATTAACCCGGAGCCGCGTACACGGAGAACCAGCCCGAAATTTCTGCTGGTTCGAAGAGGGTAAGGAGCTAGTCATAGGGAGACTCAGACGTCGTTCTCTAGGCTGTCGCTCGATGTCGAAATTCCTTCGCCGAGGTGTGCCCGGACTGCTCGCGGTTACCGGCGCGTTCGTTGGATTCATAGCGCTCGGTTCAAACCCTGCGTCCGCGCATCAGCCGGTGATTTTGGACGAGAACGACAACAGCCCCGAGCGCGGTCCTGAGCTGGTCGATGGCACGGTGTCGTTTGCGGTCTACGGCTCGATTACCAAACCGGGCGAGCTACGTGGACTGTCGTTCAATCTCAAAGCGGGCGACCGCATCGTGGTCGATCTGCTGATACCCAATTTGGAACCGAACTCTCGAGCTCGTTACCGAGCATTACGGTGCTCGACCCCGACGGCAATCCCACCGATCCTCCGGTCGAGATGGGTGAGACCTTCAACGAATCCTTCTCCGGAACGAGCTATCGACACTTGGCGATGATGCGCTCGTCCGCCACGAAATCAGGCAAGTACGGCGTAGTCGTCGGCAGCGCGGCAACCGGGCGATTCGTGATCGGCATCGGCGACCGCAACCACGGCGGAAGCCTCACCGACACCTGTGAAAGATCGCACCGGGTCCGAGCGGTCTTGGTTCATCGCCATCCCCATCGTTGCCCTCGTATCGCTGTTTCTGGTCGCACGACGCCGGGGTCGGAGGTCCGAGCAGTCGAAGGCCCACGTTCGCCGGTAGCCTTCGCTAGTCAATCTGATGAGAGGAGCCGATCATGGCAAAGGCAACTTGGAACGGCGTGGTTATTGCTGACAGTGACAACACGGTGATGGTGGAAGGCAACCACTACTTCCCCATCGAGTCAGTCAACGCCGATCTTCTTGAGCCAAGCTCAAAGCACACTTCGTGCCCGTGGAAGGGCGAAGCCAGCTACTACTCACTGAACGTCGATGGCAACGTCAACGCCGACGCGGCCTGGTTCTACCCCACACCTAAGGATGAGGCTAAGGAAATCAAAGACCACGTCGCCTTCTGGCGCGGCGTTACCGTAGAGGCCTAAACGCCTAGGCCAGAAGCACGCCGGGCACTCGAACACGCCCCAGGAGGACGCGTCATGTTCACCGCATCGCCAACCAACTCCAATCAGCGACCTGCGCGCGCAATGATGGTTGGTGCTGCGGTCGTCCTAACGCTCGGCGCCTGCACCACCTCAACCAAAGCCGCCAAGGACACCACCACCACCGCGCCGGCCAAAGTTACGGTGGCTTCGCCAGTATCGGTAGCTGCTGCTCCCACCACAGGTGCGCCGACGACCACGGCACTGCTCGCAACGACCGTCAAGTCATTGACCGTGGCACCAACCACCGCACGGCAACCGGCTGCTACGACTGCTGCACCAGCTACAACCGCCGCACCGAAGCCGCCTGCGCCGAATCCGTGCAGCGGTGTCGACTTCCGGAACTTCACGTTCGATCTGCCCGACTTCGGCAAGATCACGGTCACGAACGGCCAGGGCGAGCGCGGCATCCGTGACTCAGTCGACTACGCCGCGCTGCAGGTGCGCGGTGTCGTTGCGGGTGACTTCGGTGGGGTGGACGGCAACGCGGAGACCGCAGTGTTCACCAACGTCAACACCGGCGGTACGGGACAGCTCTCTGACGTACACATCTACTCATGCTCCGGTACGACGGCAACGAGGCTCACTTCGGCAGGTGTCGGTGATCGCGCCGATGACGGCGTGCGCAGCATCAGCATGAAAGATGACGCACTTGCGATCGATCGATTCACCGATGCAGAGGGCGCCTGCTGTCCAACGGCCGTCATACGCCAAGGTTTCAGGTTGAACGGCGGCGCACTCTCACCTTTTGGCTACCCGGCGAAACGCAAATACCTCAGCCTCGAGGCCGGAAAGACCGAAGTACCGATCTCGTTCCTTCCGGGCACGAGTGGCGCGGTGTTCTTCGGTGATACCGCCGTTGGTTCAAACGGCGGTTTTGACGCTGCAGCCGGGCAAAGGCTCACCCTTAGCCTCGAGCCCCCGTACCCGAATAATGGCAGCGTCATCATCGACGTCCTCATGGGTGACAAGGTGCTTGGCAGCGTGGAGTCGGGCGCCACCAAGACCGTCGACCTACCAGCCAAGGCCCATTACGTGTTGAAGCCGCGACCGGCTACCGCTGGGGCAGACGCCGGATACGACGGCGAAATGACCATCAGCTAACCGCTACTCCGGAGAGAGGTGGACGACTGCCGTGTCGCCGTCTTCGGTGACCTGGAAGGACGCAACCGGCAGTGATGCGGGCGGCCCTTGGTGCTGGCCGTCACGCACGTCGAATTGGGCACCGTGCAACGGGCAGGTGATGAGTGCACCTCGAAGCCGACCTTCAGACAGACGTGCGTCGCGGTGGGAGCAGTTGTCTTCCAGCGCATGCAACTTGCCAGCGACGCGACACACGATGATGCCGTTGCTGCCGATGTCGGGGAAGACGCGCATCTGACCATCACGCAGACCACTCACATCACCGAGCTCAATGGGTGTTCCCGACATGGCGCGATAGTAGAGCGGCTACCGCCAGGCCGCTAGCGTCCAGCAGATGACCGAGCTCGAAAGTCGTGCCCGAATCGGAGATGCGCTGCACAGCTACTGTCGTGGCATCGACCGCCTGCACGCCCCGTCGATCGAAGCCGCATTCCATCCCGGTGCGGTACTGATCGACTACGGCGCCGAGCCGTTTACGATCGAGGCGTTTGTGCCGTACGTGCTTGCGTCGCTCTCCAAGAGGTTCGTCGCAACCCAACACCGCTTGAGCAACACGACCGTAAAGCTCGATGGGGACACGGCACTAGTGGAGTCATACGTGCTCGCCACCCACGTGGCCCAGCATGATGCCGGACGGACGATGTACACCTTCACCGGCCGCTACATCGACCGATTCGAATGTCGCAACGGTGACTGGCGCATCGTGCATCGCTCACTCCGCAACGACTGGTCGAGTATCGAGCCGATGGGTGAGCCGATGTCGGGCCCTTACGTACCGAGCGGTCGTGCCGGTACGCCTGATCCGCTCCTCGACTGAACCCTTCTAGTCCTCAGGTTTGTAGCCGCCAGCCAACAGGAATTCGCGAACGCGCTGCTGCAGATGGCGGGCCCGCACTTCCTGATAGTTGCCCAGCGTCTGACCCCGCTTACGGCTCGACCGAAACCCGCGCGTCTGGGCCGCCATGTTGGCCGTGTCCTGGTCGTACACGCGGCCCAGGCCTCCGAGACCCTCGGCTAGGGAATAGCTGTCGTTGATGTCGAGCTCAGTCACGGCTGGCGGCAGCGGTGCGTCACCATCGGCGGGACGCGGTCGTAAGATGAGCAGGTCGAAGTAGCTAACGTTGTGATCGACCGGGTCGGGCCGAAAGCGGTACACCATCGACAGCGACAGGCCCGGAAACAGGCATGCGTTCGGGAAACAGAAATACTCGATCGAATCGAGCGTCATCGACTGACTTAGATGCGAGAAGTCATGGCCGTAGGTCTTCCCCATCTCTTGTTGCACATACGTCGCGTAGAAGTCTCGGGCGCGTGTGCCCTCGGGCAGCACAAGTGGCTCCATTCCGTGACGGAGATTGCGCGTGAGGTGAGCCAGCATCTGCTGCTCGGTGCGAGGCGTCGGCCGCTGCGGGCTGTCGAGGCCCGAGGTGTGAATGAAGCGGCTGATTTTTGGGGGGAAGATGTCGTACTGCGTGGTGACCTCGTCGCCCAACTGACCAGAGGCGTGGGTCTCACGCACGTGGTAGGCCTCAAGAAACGCCTCCACCGCGGCCTTCCAGTTGCACGGCAAGCGCTTGCGAACATGCGTCTCGATGTAGCGTTGCTCAAGGTCGAACTCGGCAAAGTGCGCCGGTAGAACGCCGAGATACTCCGACAACGGTGCCGCCTTCTGGTCGAAATTCACCCACACGAACCCGGCGAACACTTCGACGGGCAGTTGCGGAAGACGATGCGACTCATCACCGACATGAGGGAAGTCCCATCGGTCGGGAATTTCCACAAGATCGCCGTCGAGTGACCACGTCCATCCGTGGAACGGACACTTCAATTGGTTGGCAAATCCGCAGGTGCCGGGGGTGCGCAGTTGCGTGCCGCGGTGCATGCACGCGTTGTAGTAGGCCTTGATCGAACCGTCGGCCGTGCGCACGATGAGCGCCGAATGCGGGCCGACTTCATAGACGTAGTAGTCACCCTGCTCGGCAATGTGGTCCACGTGGCAAGCCCACTGCCACGTCTTGGACCAAAGGTGATCGAACTCGGCCTGCGCGTACGTGGGCGACGTGTAGTTCGTGAAAGGCACATCTTCATCACCAAGAAACACCGGTGATTCCTCCAGAAGCGGCCACGGCGGACGGACCGGGTCGGCCAAGAGCTGCTCACGTAACGTCGGCCCCGGAGCACGATCTGACTGGCGCGGGGTTGGATCATCAGCCACTTTCTTCACAACGTGCACACTAAGTCGTCTTCACTCAAACGTCGAGCGACGGACACTCCTGCGCGGTGTACACCCTGTCGTAACAGGGTTACCCTCAATCACGACAGAGGAGGCCGCTATGACGAACCGCTATCTGCAGGACAACTACGGGCCCGTTACGCAAGAGGTGACGGCGCTTGATCTCCAGGTGATCGGCACAATGCCGCCGGAGTTGAACGGGCGCTATCTGCGCAACGGGCCGAACCCGATGACCGAAGTCGATCAATTCACCCATCACTGGTTTCTGGGTGACGGCATGGTGCACGGCGTTCGACTGAATGATGGCAAGGCCGACTGGTACCGCAACCGCTATGTCGGCTCGAAGAACATCCAAACTGCCAGAGGCCTCGACGACATCGCTGGGCCAAGTTTTCAATCGTCAGGCCTCGGCGCCAACACCAACGTGGGTGGTTTCAACGGCACCACCTGGGCCATGGTGGAAGCCGGTATCAGCCCGGTGGAGATGACTTACGACCTTGACACGGTGTGCCGCAACGACTTCTACGGCACGCTGCCCGGCGCCTTCAGCGCCCACCCTAAGCTTGATCCGGACACGGGCGAGATGCACGCCATGACGTACTCATGGGCCGAGTGGATGGACCACGTGCAGTATGTCGTCGTCGGCACCGATGGTCGATTCGGCGCACAGTGGATATCCCACTGCCGGGTATGACCATGATTCACGACATGTCACTCACACAGCGTTACGCCGTGGTGTTCGATCAGCCGGTCATCGTCGATTTCGACCTGGCCTTCGCCGGACGCTTCCCGTTCCGCTGGCAACCCGACTACGGCAACCGCGTTGGCCTTCTCCCTCGCGAGGGTGAGGCCAAAGACATCGTGTGGGTCGATGTGCCTCTGTGTGCGTTGTTCCATCCGATGAATGCCTACGACACACCCGACGGCAAGGTCGTTATCGATATCTGCACCTACGAAAAGCTGTTCGATGGCGACATCCTTGGGCCGTTCGGTGATGCCCTGCCGCGTTTGGAACGCTGGGTGATCGATCCGGCCAGCCGCACGTCGAGCACCACCGTCATCGATGACACAGCCAACGAATTCCCCCGCCATCGCGGCAGCCTGAGCGGCAAGCCCTATCGCTACGGCTACTGCACGTCACTGGTGTTCGACGACCCGAAAGCCGGATGGACCACGCTGAAACACGATCTGCATACGGGCACGCGAGAGGTGTTCGACCACGGCGTCGGTCGCGCCGCAGGCGAAGCAGTTTTCATCGGCCGACCCGGAAGTACCGACGAAGACGACGGCTGGCTGATGACCTTTGTTCACGACCTTGCGCACGACAAGGCCGAATTGGCCGTATGGGACGCGCAGGATTTCGGAGGTGGTTACGTCGCCCAGGTGCTGCTCCCGCAGCGGGTGCCGTTTGGCTTTCACGGTAACTGGGTAAGCGATAAGGCCGTTCCTCCACCCGGGTAGATCGGCGGCCAGCCTGTAGGTTTAGCGACCCCATGATTGAAACGCAACCGCAGCCTGGCCTTGTTCACAAACTGCGACATCTGCCGTACGAGTGGGTTGTCGCAGCGGCGTTCGTGCTGGCGGTTTTCATGGACATTCTCGACGTCACCATCGTCAACGTCTCGTTGTTCAAAATCTCGACGGACTTGAATGCGTCGCTGCCATCCACCACCTGGATCGTGCTGGGCTACTCACTCAGCCTAGCCATTTGGATTCCGATTTCGGGCTGGGTCGGCGACCGCTTCGGCACCCGACGCACGTTCATTTTCGCACTCTTCATGTTCGTACTGGCCTCGTTCCTTTGCGGCGAAGCCACGTCCATCAGCCAGCTCGTCGCCTTCCGCGTGTTTCAGGGCGTGGGAGGTGGCATGCTCACACCGACCGGCATCACGCTGCTCTTTCGGGCGTTCCCACCCGAGCGGCGAGCGCGGGCCTCCTCAATCCTGGCGATACCGACGGTTCTGGCGCCCGCATCGGGCCCGGTGCTGGGCGGTTGGCTCACCGACACGGTCGGCTGGCGCTGGATCTTTCGCGTCAACATTCCGATTGGGATCATTGCGCTTGCGGTCGCCGTGTTCGGGTTGAAGAAGGATGACGACAGCACCCGGCGGCCACTTGATCTTCCCGGCGTCGTCC